>JAYUUK010000490.1:0-7608 GCA_043754595.1 Roseiflexaceae bacterium
CGCAGCAGCATATCCATCTCGCCGCCGTCGAGCACCACCCGCGGCAGAAAGCCGGCGCGCTTGCAGGCCGCGAGCGTGACCTCGCGCATCTCGTAGCCCTCTGGGTACAGCAGGAAGCGCTCCCAGAGCAGCTCGGTGAAGGCGACCTCGCCGCGCGCCGCCAGCGGGTGGTCACGGGCGGTGGCGATCACCAGCTCCTCGTCGAACAGCGGCGTGACCCGTACCTCCTCGTGCGGCACCGGCAGCGTGACCACCGCCATGTCCAGATCGCCGCTTTTGAGCAGCCCGAGCAGCATCTGTGTGCCACCCTCGCGCACCCGCAGATCGATCAGGGGGTACTTGGTGTGGAACTCGGCCAGCGCGCCGGGCAGCAGCCACACGCCCACCGTCGGTGGGACGCCCACCGCCACCCTGCCGCGCCGCACGCCGGCCCGGTCGCGCAGCTCGGCGCGCGCCGCCTCGACCTGATGCAGGATCGTGCGGGTGTGCTCCAGAAACGCCTTGCCAGCCTCGGTCAGCTTCACGCTGCGCCCCGAGCGGTCGAACAGCAGCACGCCGCCGAGGTCGCGCTCCAGATCGCGGATCTGCTTGCTAAGCGCCGGCTGCGCGATCATGAGCTCCTCTGCGGCGCGGGTGACGTGCTGGTGCCGCGCGACGGCCTCGAAGTAGATTAGGTGGCGAAGCTCCATACGTCCTCGCTAGAACATATCGGCCAGCCACGGGCGCGGGCCGCCAAACATCGCGCCAAGCAGCGACAAATCTGTCGCATCGCCACCGATCGTTCCCATCAGCGCGACCTCGTGCGGGTGCATAAAGCCGGTGTAGATCGCCGCCAGCGCCCGCATATCCAGCCGCACCCGCCCATCGCCGCCACGCGAGAGCCGCGCTGCGCCGTCGGCCACCTCAAGCGTCCAGCGCCCGGCGTTGGCCGGCAGCAGCTCGTCTTTCAGGTCGAGCTCGACGCGGGCGCGCACCCCTGGCGGGTAGCCTCTGCGCTCCAGCGCCGCCTGCGCGTCCACCACCCGCAGCATCCAATCGTATGGCCGGGTGACGGCGACCTTGCCGCGTATGCCGGCCACCAGGTTCTCGTTGAGCAGATAGACCAGCGGGTCGAGCGCGCCGCCGGCCCACACCAGCCGGTCGATCACTGAGCGGTAGCTGGCCAGCAGCCCGAGGATGCGCCGCCCGGCGGCCGGGGTGAGCGCCGCGTAGTCCACCACCGTCAGCGGCTCTAAGCGCGACCCCTGGGTGTAGACGATGTAGCCCTCGGCGGCTGCGCCGCGCCGCACGATATAGCGCAGCGGCTCGCCCTTGGGCTCAAGCCGCAGCCGCCACATCCACTCCGGGCGCTCCAGGTTCCCGGCGGCGGCGCGGGCGGCGTAGACGGCGCGCACCTCATCGTGCTCGGTCGGGCCAAACGGCATCAGGTCCAGCTCGTCATCGCCGCAGTCGATGTGTTCGATGGCGATCTCGTAGGTCAGGCGCTGCCCGGCGCGCTCGAAGCCGGCGCGGCGGTAGAAGCGCAGCGAGGCGGGGTAAAGGAGCGCGAGCGCCGTCCCGTCGTCGTGCAGCTCGCCGAGCAGCCCCGCGAGAAACGCGCTGCCCACGCCGGTGCCGCGCCGCTCGGGGGCCACGCCGAAGCCGTTGATGCCGACGGCTGGCACCGCGCGCCCGCCGTGCCACTGCGCTGCGGCGAACAGTGCCGCGCCGGCGGTCACCTGCCCGTCCACCATCGCCGCGCGAAATTGGCCGCGCCCCAGCCGCTCGTACCACTCGTCCATCTGGCCGTCGAAGTGCAGCGAGCGGGCCAGCGCGAACCGTAGCCCATCGTCGTCCGCCTCGGTCGGGACGTGGATCTCCATTGTACGCCTCCTGGCTCGCTCAGTCGAACAGCACGGTCAGCTCCTCGGCCGGGCGGTGCGGCCGGCGCGGTGGCGGCGCTGCGGCGTAGCCGATGGTGATCAGCGCCTGCGGGATGAGCCGCACGTCGATGCCCAGCGCGCCCACCACCACATCGGGGCAGAACAGCGGCGCGCACATCCAGCCGCTGTCCAGCCCGCGCCGGTAGGCAGCCAGCAGCATGTTTTGGATCGCCGCGCCGACGCTCTGCACCGCCATCAGCCGTTCGGCATCGGCCCGCGCCGCGTCTGGGTACTGGTCCAGCTCGTCAAGATACAGGCACGGCACCACGATCGCCGGGGCGCTGCGAATGCGCAGCCGCGATAGATCGAGCCGACGCTGTACCGTCGCGTCCGGCTCGCCGTCCAGCGCCAGCTGCCGCCGCCACTCGTCGCCCATGGCCTCGGCCAGCCGCTGCTTGGGCGCATCGTTGGTCAGCACCGCGAAGCGCCACGGCTGCCGCCCGTGCGGCGATGGCGCCCAGCGCGCCGCGTCGAGCAGCGCCAGCAGATCATCGCGCGGCACTGCGTCGTCCGTGTAGCGCCGCACCGAGCGCCGCCCGGCGACGATCGCCTCGAATGTGAGGTCGCTTCGTTCGCTGTCGCTCATCGTGCTCCTCTTTGTGCATCACGCTCTTTGTGGCCTGCGGCAGCGCGGTATAGCAATTCTACAAGAGTAGAAAAGGGATGATCTTGGGGCTGCACCCCTTCGACTGCGCGCAGTGCACGCCTCAAACCCCCACTGTGCGCTGTGCGCGGTTACAACGCACGTAGGATTGTTATAGCTGCTCTTTTTTGCTGCGAGCAGCAGTAAAGTGCTTCCACGGCGCACAGCGCCTCAGGAAAACACGCGTGATGCGCGAATCGCGTGACGATGCGTTCGGCAATCGTCAATGCACTAGCGAAACAGATCGCGCGCCGGGGTGCGGATCAGCCCCTGCGAGCCGCCCTCCGATGGCTCGTAGCTGTAGCCGCGTACGATCGCCACCGGCACCTGGTCCACCTTGCCCATCACCAGCTCAGCCGCCGACGCGATCTCGTCGGCCACGGCGATCTCAGAGGCGTGCATGGTGTAGCCGTAGGCGTCGTCCTTGCCGATGTAGCTGGCGATCGGCGCCATACCCGCCGTCCCGATCGCGATGTTGACCTGCCCCTCGCGCCACGCCCGCCCGAACGTATCCGAGATGATCACCGCCAGCTTGACGCCGTGGCGCGCCATGAGCGCGGCCCGCAGCGAGCGCGCTGACCCGTCGGGGTCCAGCGGCAGCAGCGTCAGCAGCGCGCCGCCGGCCACATTGCTCTCGTCGACCCCGGCGTTGGCGCAGATCAGCCCGTGGTGGGTCTCGGTCACCAGCACGCCGCGGTCCATCTTGACGATCCGCCGGCTCTCGCGCAGCACCACCTCGTAGTAGCCTGCGTCCTTGCGCCCCTGCGCCGCCGCCGCCTGCGCGAACGCCGATGGCGTCACATCGCGCGGGTCGACCATCCGCCCCTCGGCTTTTGAGACGATCTTCTGCGTCACCACCAGGATATCGCCGTCGCGCAGCGCCCGCTCGCCCGCCGCCAGCGCATCGCCGATCAGCTGCGCCAGATCCGCCCCGCGCTCCACCTCGCCGATGCCGCGCACCGCGATCACTCGTAGCTCGTCCATACATTCCCCCTCAGATGTATCCCAGACGCCGCACCGCCTCGTATCGTCTGATCGCGTTGCGACGCGCTAAAATCGCCGTCCGCTGGCTTTCGCCCGCCACTGTATTGTACCCCACCGGCCGCCGCCGTGGTACAATGCCGCGCATGTCAATCCTCCGAAGCCTGGCGCTTGCGATCGGTCTGTTTTGTCTCGTTGGGTGCGATATCGTCGCCTCGCGCCCGCTCCCGCTCGCGTCTACTGCGCCAACCGCGCCCGCCAATCCCGCCAATCCGGGCGGCCCCGCCGCCACCGCGCCGTCCGCGCCGCTCTCGCCGGCCGAAACCGAGGCGGCTATCGGCCGCGCCCGCTCGCTCCAGCGCGAGGGCCGCTACGACGCCGCCATCGCCGCCATCGCCGCCGTCGCGCCGCAGAACCCGCAGGCCGCCTCCCTGCTGGCCGAGAACGCGGCCCGCGCCGGCCGCTGGACCGAGGCCGCCGATCGCCTGACTGCCTACCTCAACGGCTTCCCGCAGGCCGCAGACCGCGACCGGGCGCTGTTCTGGCTGGCCCGCACTCACGAGGCGTCGGGCGCGCACCAGGCGGCCATCGATGCCTACCAGGCCTACATGGCGCTTGGCACATCGCTCGCGCCGTACGCGCAGCTGCGCATCGCCGCGCAGCAAGAGGCGCTCGGCCAGCGCGAGCTCGCCGCCGCCAGCTACGAGTCGGCCGCCGATAGCGACCTGCCGCCGCCAGAGCAGGCAGCTGCGCTTGAACAGGCCATCGTGCTGCGCCGGGCGCTGAATCAGCCGGATGCTGCGCTCGTGCTCGCCACAACGCTGCTGGACCGAGCGACCGTGGCGGATTACCGCACGTCAGTACGCGCGCTTGCGGCATCCATCGCCGATGATGCCGGCGACGACGCCAGGGCCCGCGATCTTCGCCTCGCCATCGCCAGCGACGCCCCGGCCAGCGACGCTGCCATCGCCGCCGTCGAGCGCCTCGCCGCCGCCGGCAGCCCGGCCCCGCCCGCCACCGCCGCTGCCGTCTACGCCGCCCACGAACGCTGGGCCGATGCGGTGACCGCCTACGACGCCGCCATCGCCGCCGACCCCCAGCCCGATCTCCAGCGCCGCCGCGCGCTCGCGCTGCGCCAGACCGGCGACTACGCCGCGGCGCTCGCGGCGCTCCAGCAGATCGCCGCCGCCGCGCCCCAGAGCGAGACCGGGATCCAGGCGGCGCTCGACGCGATCCAGACGCTTGGCCAGAGCGGCGATGCTGCCGGGGCCGCGGCGGCCTACCTCGCGTTCGCCGACACCCACGCCGCAGACGACCGGGCGCCAGAGGCGCTGGACCGCGCCGCTACGCTGCGCGAGCGGGCCGGCGACGCGGCCGGGGCGCAGCGCCTCTGGCTCGATCTGGCGTCGCGCTACCCGCAGTCATCGCAGACCGAGTCCACGATCTTCGGCGTCGGCAAGGCTCGCCTCGACGCCGGCGATGGTGCCGGCGCGCTGGCGGCCTGGACGGTGCAGAGCCAGCTGCCAGACCAGACGCTGGCGGCGCAGGGGGCCTACTGGGCCGCGCGCACCGCCGCGTCGTCTGGCGATGCGGTGGCGGCCGAGACGCTGTACCGCCGCGCGCGCACGCTCGCCTCTGAAACATTCTACGGTCTGCGCGCCGCCGAGGCGCTCGGCGGCCTGGCGCAGGGGAAGCGCCAACTGGACGCGCCGATCGATGATGCGGAGTGGGCGGCGGCCGCTGCCTGGGTGGAGCAGTGGGCACCGGCGGCGGGCGTGGCGCGCGGGGCTATCGCCGAGGACCCCGGCGTCAGACGCGCCATCCAGCTGCGGGCCGTCGCGCTCGATGTGGCCGCCGCCGATGCCTGGAACGCGACGCTGGGTCGCCTGGACGCCGAGCCGCGGCGGCTGCTCGATCTGGCGCAGCTCGCCGGCGCTGGCGGCGAGTATCGCGTGGCGCTCCAGGCCGCCAGGCAGCTCGCCCGCGCCGCCCCTGCCAGCGCCGGCGAGCTGCCGCTGGCCATCCAGCTGCTTCTCTACCCCGCTCCATACGGCGAGCTGGTGCAGCAGTATGCGGCGGCGAGCGGCATTCCGCCGTGTCAGTTCTACGCGCTGATGCGCCAGGAGAGCCTGTTTGACCCATTCGCCACATCGCCGGTGGGCGCGCGCGGGCTGACGCAGATGATGCCGGGGACGGGGCAGGCGATCGCGCGCGGGCTGAAGGTAGACCCCTTCACCGATGACGATCTCTATCGCCCGGCGCTCAGCATCCGTTTTGGGGCCACCTACCTGGCGGAGCAGATCGCTGCCGACGGGTCGTTCGCCGGCGCGCTCGCCGCCTACAACGCTGGCCCAGGCAATCTTAGCCGCTGGGCGGCGCTCGCCAGCCCCGACGAGCTTGATATGTTTGTCGAGACTGTGGATTTCCGCGAGACCCGCCAGTACGTCAAGTTGGTGTACATGGCTGCGGCGCGCTACAATCAGCTCTATCGCTGCGGCTGACGAGCAGGTACAGTAATCGTATGTGACATGTAAACGCGCGAAGCGCACAGGGGGGTTTGGGGACCGGGTACCCTCTGGGTGTCCCCGAAATCTTCTTTTCCTACTCCGATAGGATTGCGATATGTGGGCAAAGTATGGCCGCCATGAGGAGGCGTATGCGCAAGGTATGGCTGCGAAGGACGATCGTCACAATCGGCACAGGGGCGGCGCTGGCGGCGTTGCTGGCTGCGCTGCGGCCGGCCACGATCCTCTCGGCGCGGGTCACGAGCGTCGCCGGCGGCAGCGTGCCGTTGGCGACGCTCGCGCTGATCTATAGCGGCGGGGCGCTGCCGAGCAGCGTGGTGGTGGATGTGATGGACACCGCGGATGGCGATCGGGTCATCGGCAGCGCGACTATCCCAGGCGGGCGCTGGTTCGCCGACATCCCGCTAGAGCGCGCTGGCGGCGGGCCGTACCGCGTCGCGACCCGCGCCGACTATCGGCTGCTCGGCGGCGCGGTGGTGCGCCGCCGCCAGTTCTGACTCGGTAACGCTCGCCGCGTGTGGCGCTCAAATGGCCCAACACCTGCCGGCAATCTAGCGCGATTTGCGCTTGCGGGCGCGGCGCGTATCGCGGCGCGGGCTGACTGGCACGGGCGTTACCGCCGGTTGGTCGGCCGATACACCGGGCGTGCCGCTCGGCCGCGCCACGGTGGGAGCCGGGCGTGCCGTCTGGCGCGCGGCAGCCGGCGCCGGCCGCGCCGCGCCTGGGCGCTGGAGCGTGGCCCTGGGACGGCTCGCCGCAGCGGCCATTCGCGCCGGCAGCAGGCGCGTGATCACATAGGCCGCGTAAATCGCCACCGCCACCTCAACCACCGTCACGATCGTCTTCCAGATCGGCAGCGCGAAGCTGCGGATGTTGGCAAGGTGAAAGATCCCAAACAGCAGCCCGATGCCGCCGACGCCAAGCAGGATATAGCCGAGCGCCCGAAACACCGTGGCGCGCGTCGCATTGCCGTCGCTGCGGAGGAGTGCGAGATAGATCCCTGCGACGAGCAGCGCCGCCTGGGCGATGAAGAAGATCCACTCCAGCGCGCCAAAATCCGTGGCGCTCGTCAGATAACCCATTGCAATGCTCCAATTTAGCTGAGTGAGATGGTCAACGCCCCGGCCGATGATTATACCAATCTGCGTATCTAGCGTCAAACGACTCGCGCACCGTTACCAAATCTGGTAGAATAGACGACGACAAGTTTACGTTGTTTTAACTAATTAAGCGTGCAGATCCATGGCTTCGCAGCTAGTACGTGAGCCGGATATCCTGTATACCCAGACGCAGCTGAACGCCGCGCTCGCGCGCGCTCTCACCTTTGATGAAGCGGTTGAGAAAACACTTTCTCAGCTGCGCCAGATTGCGGCGGCGAGCTGTGGGCTGCAGTGGGGCTTTGGGGTGCAGGCGCGGGTGTTTGGCGATCTTCGATCGCTCCCGCTCGCCCCAAGCGACATCCCGCGCGAGCGCGCGGCGTCGGTGCGGCCGCCAGGCGCGCCGCTCATCGTCGGGCTGCGGCTGCGCGGCGATCTAC
>JAYUUK010000491.1:0-2574 GCA_043754595.1 Roseiflexaceae bacterium
GCACGCGGTCGAGCCGCCCGCACCGCCCCCTGGCGAGCATCCGCGCCGAACCGGCTTTTCGCGCGGGATGCGCCGGCTGAGCAGTGACGGTCTGCTCGACCCGGCGCTGGCGCGGCGGGTGGCGGGGCTGCCGCTGCCGGCGCTCAGACGATCGCCGGCCGCCACCGCGCTGCTGCGCTGCGAGGCGTACCTGCTGCTGCGCGACAACCCGACGCTGAGCGACCGGCTGCTGATCCCGGCGATCGCCGAGCTCGGGAGGCTCCAGCACGAGGCCGAAGTGCGCCACTCGGCGCTGCCGCCGGTGGGCGGGAAGATCTACTTCCCGGTGGCGGCAGCCGGCACCACCGCTGAGCTGCTCGGGCGCACCATGCGCCGGCTGGGGATGGATGGCGTCTACTCTGGCTCGCTCCATACCTGGCTGGTGCGGCTGCCGCCGGCGCGCTCGTACGCGGTGGCCGGCCGCCTGATCGACGCCATTGGCGCGCTCGGGCTGCTGCCGCCAGAGAGCATCGTGCCGCACCACCTGACGGTTCAGGGCGACCTGGGGGCGGACGCTCGGGTGCTGAGCATGCTGCACCTCGCCGCCACTCCGTTCACCTTCGAGGAGCGCGATGGGACGGCGCGGCGCGATGGGCGAACGTTTATTATGCGTGGCGGCGGCGTGCTCGACGATCTGCAGCGGGCGCGGCGCGGCAGCGGGCAGCGCACCGATTTCGTGGATGGCTTTGTGGTCTTCGACGGCGCCGGGGCGGGGCTGGCTGAGGCGCGGGTGGCGCACACGGTGAACCTGCGGATCAAGCAGGTGGGGGCCTACGGACTGCTCAACGCCAACACGCCATCGTATGCGCGCGGCGGCCACGCCGATCGGGTGGCGGCGGCGTTTCTCGGTCTGCGGGCCGATCTCGCCGCGCTGCTACGCGAGTACGATCTGGCAGGCGCGCTCGAGCTGGACTGGATCGACGGCGAGTACGCGGCGCTTCGCCCCTACCTCGAACGGCTGAACCGGGTTAAGACCGAGCGGCCTGAGTTTCTTGACCGGGCGCAGGAGCTGCGCGACACCCGGCTAGCGGCGCTTGAGGCGCTTGGGAGCTAAACCATGCCCGCAAAAGACCAGGACGGCGAGGTGCTTGCGGATAACCGCAAGGCGCGCCACGACTTTTTCATTGAGGAGTCCTACGAGGCCGGGATCGTGCTGACCGGCAGCGAGATCAAATCGGTGCGGCTCGGCAAGGCTAACCTGCGGGGTGGGTACGCGCGGGTCAGTGACGGCGAGGTCATGCTCTACGATGTCCACATCTCGCCATACGAGCAGTCAGGCGTCTATTTCAACCACGAGCCCACGCGGCCGCGCAAGCTGCTGCTCCACCGCCGCGAGATCAGCAAGATCATCGGGCTCGTCGAGCGGCAGGGGTACACGCTGGTGCCGGTGCGGATGTACCTAAAGGGCCGGCGCGCCAAGCTGGAGCTCGGGCTAGCCAAGGGCAAAAAGCAGTACGATAAGCGCGACGATATCGCCGACCGCGACGCCAAGCGCGACATCGCCCGCGCCATGAAGAGCCGTGGCCGGGATGAATGAAGCGTGACGGCGTGGCCGGGCGACGGCGTGGCCGGGCGACGGACTGACCGGGTGACTGAATGCGGGGATGCAGGGATGAGCGAGCTGCATCCCTGCATCCCTGCATCTCACCCCGCCGCCTCGCCCGGCTCCTGAAAGCAGTAGCCGATGCCGCGGACGGTGCGGATCATCGTCGGGTTGGCCGGGTCCTGCTCCAGCTTCTCGCGCAGCCAGCGCACGTGGACATCGATGGTGCGGTTGGAGCCGGGGAAGCTGCTGCCCCAGACACGCTCCAGCAGCAGATCGCGCGAGAGCACCACCCCCGAGTGGCGCATCAGACACGCCAGCAAGTCGAACTCGCGGTGCGACAGCTCGACCTCACGGCTCGCGTGCCAGACCCGGCGGCTGCTGCGGTCCATGCGCAGCGGCCCCGCGAGCAGCACATCCGGCGCGGTATCGGCTCGCTGCCGCTCGCTCCAGCGCAGGATCGCCCTGATTCGCGCCAGCAGCTCGCGCACGCTGAATGGCTTGACCACATAGTCGATCGCGCCAAGCTCCAGCCCCGCGATGCGGTTGGACTCATCGTTGAGCGCGGTCAGCAGAATGATCGGCGTGGACTGCTCCTGCGCGATGGTGCGGCAGATCGTGAACCCGTCGAGCCCAGGCAGCATGATATCGAGCAGCACCAGATCGGGCTGAACCGCCCGGTAGCGCTCGATCGCCTGCATCCCATCGTCCACCGACTCGACGCCGAACCCGGCCTGTTCAAGATTGTAGCGTAGAGTCTCGGCGAAGATTACATCGTCTTCGACCAGCATTATGGTTGTCATTCGGGCTACCTTTCCGCCTGGATCGGCAGCACTCTACGCCCAAAACGTTAATAGATGATGATCGGCGGGTTAAAATGTGGCTGCGGATGGTCGCCTTTTGCTGCTCGTGCAGTGTACGGGGATCGGAGGTTTGGAGGGGGACCCTCCAAACATTGCTCTTTTTGACCGCGCTGGCGGCGCATTCGCGCC
>JAYUUK010000492.1:0-22998 GCA_043754595.1 Roseiflexaceae bacterium
GGCGCAGATCGGTGGCGAGCATGGACTCGAGGACGCTGTTGAGCACCGGCTCGGCGATGTGCTCGGTATCCTCGACGATATCACCCAAAATTGAGTCGAAGTCCACCGTCAGCGCCCTGATATGCTTGGTCCAGACCTGATGCGGCGCGCCACGACCCATCAGCCGCGAGAGCGTCCCAGGGCGGGCCACATTGGTCAGCGACGCGCCGA
Organism: Roseiflexaceae bacterium; assembly: GCA_043754595.1. Taxonomy (GTDB): domain Bacteria; phylum Chloroflexota; class Chloroflexia; order Chloroflexales; family Roseiflexaceae; genus JAYUUK01. Next base: position 211 of record JAYUUK010000492.1, read on the forward strand.
CGAACGGGGTGTTGACGGTCATCACCTTGACGAAGCGATCCGGGTGATTGGCCGCCGCCTTCACCGCCACCATGCCGCCGAGCCCGTGCCCCACCACCGACGCCCTCACTATGCCCATCGTGTCCATAAAGCCCAGCAGTTGGTCGGTGAAGCTGCCAACAGTCGGCGCGATCCCGCTGGCGCGGCTGGTGTCGCCGTAACCCCAGAAATCGAAGGCCAACGCGCGGTACTTCTCCGAGACGTGCTCCATCGTCGGCAGCCAGTAGCGCCACGAGCCGATCCAGCTATGCAGGAAGATGATCGGCATGCCGCGCCGGCCGACGGCCTCGTAGTGAACCTGCCGGTTGTCGACGTAGACAACGCTCATGATGTGCGCTCCAGCTGGTCGAGCGGCACAACGAAGCTGAACGTGCTGCCCTTGCCGAGCTCGCTCTCGACCCACAGGTCGCCGCCGTGCAGCTCGACGAGCGATTTGGCGATCGAGAGACCGAGGCCGGTGCCGCCCGCCTCATCGCGCAGCGGGTTATCGAAGCGCTTGAAGCGCCGAAACAGGTTTTTCTGGTCTTCTGGCGAGATGCCGACGCCGTTGTCGCGCACATCGATCTGCATCAGGCCGGCCGGATTGAGGAACGCGTGGATCTCGACGCGGCCGCCGGCGCGGGTATACTTAATAGCATTGGAGCAGAGATTCAGCACTACCTGGCGCAGCCGGCGCGAGTCGGCCACGATCGGCCGCATAATCGGCGCGATCTCGACGCCCACGTGCATCTTTTTGCGGTCGATCTCGGTCCGCAGCGTCTGGAGCACCTCGGTGATGATGCTGGTCATATCGGTCGGCTCGAATGACAGGTCGAGCTTCTCCGAGTCCAGCCGCCCGATCATCAGCAGGTCGTCCACCAGCTCGACGAGCCGCATGGTGTTATTTTTGATAATCGAGAGATAGGTCTGCTGGCCATCGGAGACCGCGCCGGCAGTGCCGAAGATCATCAGCTCGGTGTAGCCCTTGATCGCCGTCAGCGGCGTGCGCAGCTCGTGCGAGACGCTTGAGATGAACTCGCGCTTGGCGCGGTCGGCCTCGATCTCGCGTGTCACATCGCGGAGCACGATCACGTGGCCATAGATCGCGCCGCGCGGGTCGCGGGCGTCGATCCAGGGGGCGAAGCTGAGCGCGATCGTCTGGTCGGGGCCGGCGAGCTCCAACACTCGGCTGTGTACCTTGCGCGCCTCGCCGGTGGCCTGGAGACCGTAGAGCAGGCCATCGTAGATCGCCTGCGCCCGGCTGACGGTGCTATGGTAGAGCAGCAGCGCCAGCGGCTGGCCGATCAGATACTCGGAGGGGATCGACAGCACATCCTCAGCCGCAGCGTTGAACAACACCACCCGCTGCTGCTCATCGACCACGATCACACCCTCGCCGAGGCTCTGCAAGATCGCCTGGTTCTTCGAGTTCTCCTCGCGCTGCTGCGCCCAGAGCTCGCCGCGCTCCGAGGCGATCTCATTGATCACCGAGTAGAGCGTGGCGTTGTGGATCACGATCGCGACCTCATTGGCGATCGTTGCGAGCAGCTGGGTCTGCTGGGCGTTGAAGAACTGAAGGTGCGGGCTCGAAAGTATCAGCACGCCCTGGGGGCCGTCCTGGCCGAGCAGCGGCGCGGCGATTACCGAGCGCACCTCGTCGGCCCGGCCCTCCTCTTGCATCCAGCGCTCATCGCTCCGCACATCGCCGATGTAGACCGTTTCCTGGTTGTGCATCACCCAGGCCGAGAGCCCCCCGCCGGTGCCAAAGTTGATCGGGATGTCCGTGGACTCAATCTGCCCGCTGGCGGTGATGATCGCGCGGCAGGCGAGCGCGCCGGTATCGATGCGCCGCAGCATGATCGAGCCGCGCCGCGCGCCGACAGCCTTAGCGGCCAGCTCGAGCGCCTTGTTGAGCGTCTCCTGGAGATCGAGGCTGCCGGTCAGCTCGAGCGTGATCTCGTGGACCGCCTGGAGCCGCTCTTTCTCATCGGCGAGCTGGCCGTTGGTCTCGTTGAGTGCGGCGGTGCGCTCCTCGACCCGCTGCTCAAGCACCTGGGTGAAGCTGTGGATCTCGGCGAACTGCCTGGCATTGCGCAGCGCCTGCGCCGCCTGGCTGGCGAGCGTGAAAGCGAGCTGAGCATCCTCCTCGTTGTAGCGGTTCGGCGTGTGGCTATCGATGTTGAGGATGCCGATCACTTCATCGTTGAGCAGCAGCGGCGCGCCAAGCCAGCTGCGGATCTGGCTCGTCCCAGGGGCGACGTTGGGGTCGGGTTTAGCATGGGTATCTGTCACGATATGCGAGCGGGCGGTGCGGAGCACGGTGTACAGATCCAGGTCGGCGTCGATCGGCAGCACCAGCGCATTGACCTCATCGCGCTCGCTCGCATCGAACCCGCGCGAGTCGGCGATGCGCAGCCAGTTGCCCTCGCGCAGCATCAGCGATGCGGTATCGTAGGGGATGACGCGCGCCAGCTCGTCCAGAATCAGCGAGAAGATCTCGCCTTCGGCGAGCACACCGGTGAGCGTCTGTGAGACGCCGCGCAGGGTATCAGCGCGCTGCCGGCGCTTCTGCTCGCGCTCGAACAGCAGCACGTTGTTGATCGCCGCCGCCGCCTGATTAGCCACCGTCAACAGGAAGCGTAGCGTATCATTGTTGAATGCCGCCGGCTCGTAGCTCTGGATGCTAATCACTCCCAGAGTCTGCTCGGCGTTGATGATCGGCACCCCGAGCCACGAGGAGGTCGGGTCGTCCTCGTCGATCTGCGTCGGCGCGATCGCATCGATCTCGGCCTTGCTCCGCAGGTAGAGCGGTGCGCCATCGCTGATGACCCGGCTGGTGATCGAGACCCGCTCGTCGCCGAGCTGGTAGACGGTGGGATGCGGGATCAGGCCGCCAGCATCGGTCCAGATCGGGAAGCTGATCTGCCGCGTCGTGGCGTCGTACAGCGCGATGAACGAGTCGCGGGTGTCGATCACCTCAGTCATGCCGTGGAACAGCGAGAGTAGCAGGTCATCGATCCGCAGCGTAGCGTTGATGTTCTGGCTGATGCGGTTGATGGTGGTCAGCTCGCCGATCCGCTGCTCGCGCTCGGAGAACAGCCGCGCATTCTCCAGCGCGATCGCCGCCTGGTCGGCGATCGCCGCCAGCAGCGTCACCTCGTCCTCACTGAACTCGCGCCGCTCCGAGGTCATCACGCTGAGCACGCCGATCGTCTGCTCGCGGTAGACCACCGGCACGCCCATGAACGAGGTGTACTGATTAATGCGATTGAACGTCGGGTAGAGCGACTTGCCATCCTGCTCGACATCAAGCACGACGAGCGGCGCGCTCGACGACGCCACGCGGCCGGTGAGGCCGCTGCCGACCGGCACGCGCAGCGAGGCGGCCACATCGTGCGGGATGCCGAGCATGGCGGCTGGGATCAGCGTCTGCTCGTCGCTGAGCTTCCAGAGCGCCGCCGTGGTCACGCCGAGCTGGCTATACACCACCTCGATCAGGGTGTCGAGCACCTCGCGCGGCTGGAGCGACGAGCTGAGCACCTGCGCGGCTTTGAGCAGCGTGCTCAGCTCGCCAACCTTGCGCTCGAGCGCGTGAGCGCTGGCCTGCGCCGAGCCGAACAGATCGGCGTTCTGGACCCCGAGCGAGACCTGCGCCCCGACGCTGGTGAGGAACGCCTCCTGGCGCGCGCCAAACATCATGCGCTCGCGGCCGACGATCGCCAGCGCGCCGACGATCGTGCCGTCGTAGCTGAGCAGCGGCACGCCGAGGTACGACTGCGCGCGCTGGTCGCTGCCGCTCACCTCGTGCATATCGAGCAGCGCGTACTCGTCCACGCCGAGGTCGGCGATCCGCAGTGGCACCTCCTGGCGCATCATCAGCCGCGCGAGCTGCTCGACGCCGCGCGCGTCAGGCCGCCGCAGCACGTCGATCAGCACCTGCTCGCGGTCCACTGCCACCACCCGCACCTGGCTGCGGTCGCGGTTGAAGATCGTCAGGTGGATGCTATCGTGGCTGATGACCTCGCGCAGCACATCACCAATGCCGGTGGCCATCGTCCGCAGCTCGAACGTCGAGCCCGTAACCCGCCCGATCCGCCCGAGCGCATCGAGCTCAACGATCTGCCGCTCGCGCTCGCCAAACAGGTGGGCGTTCTGGACACCGAGCGCCACCTGGTTAGCCACCGTCCCGAGGAAGCCCAGGTCGCGCTCGCTGTAGACGTGGGGCGTGTAGCTCTGCACCGAGAGCACGCCGACCACCCGCGACTCGCCGACCATCAGCGGCACGCCCATCCATGAGGCGCTCTCGCGCTCGACGTTGCCGAAGCGCATCACCGCCGTATCTTCGCCCTGGCGCACCTGTCGCAGATCGTCGTAGCGCAGCGCGCGCCGGTTGTCGATGATCCAGTGGGTCAGCGAGTTCGGGTCGAGCGGCTGCGGGTCGCGGCGGAACGTGCGCTCGCCCTCGTCGATGAGCAGGCCGGTGCTGATCTCGCCGTGGCGGTAGACGAAGCAGAAGAACGAGTCCACCGTCAGGTAGCCGGCGAGCGCATCGTAGATCTGATTGAACATCAGCTCCAGATCCAGCGCCGAGGTGGTGATCTGGCCGATCTGATTGATGACGTTGAGCTCGTTGATCCGGCGCTCGCGCTCGCGCAGCAGCGCGGCATTCTCGATGGCGATCGCCGCCTGGTCGGCAAAAATCTCCAGCGGCTCGACGGCGCGGCGCGACGGGCGGGTGCGGTCGTATGGCTGGTCGGCGATCATCAGCCCGATGAGTTGCGCGCGGGTGCTGTAGAGCGGCACGGCGAGCAGATCGCCGGCGCGCCACGCCGACGCATCGCCGCTCGGCGGGCCATCGTCGCTGCTGAGCGTCAGCCCGACCCGCATGCGCCGCGCCGCATCGGCCGGCACGAAGTAGCTGCGGCCGAGGCGATAGGCCTCGACGGTGAAGCGCCGGATCGCATCGAGCCGCACCGGCTGCTGCCGCAGGCGATCCAGGTCATGGAGCGGCAGCCCTGCGCCGGCGGTCATATGAAACGTCTGATCATCGGCCGAGGCGAGGCAGAAGACAACGGCGCGGAAGCGCGCGGTCTCGATGGCGCTGAAGGCGACGTGTTCGAGCACCTCATCGAGCGAGCGGTCTGCGCGCAGTTCCTGGCCGATGCGCAGCACCTCGTTGAGCGTGCCGGCGCGCTGCTGCAGCAGCTCGCGCTGCCGTCGCTGCTCGCTGTAGCGCTCCTCATTGCCGATCGCCAGCGCTATCTGGTCCGCGACGGCGCGGACGAACTCTAGTGCCTCACGGTCGAAGATGTGCGGATCGCCGTGGTGTAGCGCGATCACGCCGATCACCTGCTCCTCGTAGTAGATCGGCGACACCAGCGCCGTCCGCACCGGGTCGCCGACGGCGAGCGGCCGATCATCGTGGAGAAGGTCGTCGACGAGCGTCGGCTCGCCGCTGCCAAACACCGCCCCTGCCACGCTGTCATCGCTGTTGAACAGCTGATTGAACAGCGGGTCATCGTCTTCGGGGCCGTAGCCGACCGAGGTGATGATCCTGACCGGGCCGTGCTCCTCGGTGCGCTGGAGCGAGACATAGGCCTGCGGCGCGGTGCCGTGGGGCGTCTCCTCTTTTGGCAGATCGAAGAGCTCGCGCCGCGAGCTGTAGCCGCGCAGTGCCACGAACCCGCTGGCGGCGTGGGCCGCGCCAATCGTCTCGCGCAGGGCAAAGGTGATGATATTGTGCAGGTAGAGCGTGCCGGAGAGTTGGCGACTGATGCGCTGAAGCGCGCGCAGCTGCTGGAGCCTGGTGTGCGAGCTGCTATCCGCGTTGCTGCGGCGCGGCCGGCGCTCGCCGATCGTCAGCTCAAGCTGCCCGCGCAGCGCGAGCAGGAAGCCGGGGGTGTAGACGGCCGGCGTGTCGATGGTGGTGGCGAGCTGCAGCGCGCCGGCCGGGTCGCCACCAATGTCGAGCGCGAGCTCAAGCTGGCCGTCCTCATAGTCCGCCTCGTCGCCCCAGGAGGCCAGCTGCGCCTCCGCGCCGGTTCCCAGCGCGATCCGCCCGGCCGGCGACGGCAGGTGCTCGCGCAGCAGCTCGGCGATGGCCGCAGCCGTATCGGCGCGGCTGCGGCGCTGCCGAAACAGGGCCAGCGCTGCCAGCAACTCCCAGGCGCGCGCGATGGGGGAGACGATAGTAGTATCCATGAGGGGATCTCGGCTAGACGCGGCCGAATGCGACGGCGCTCTTATTTTTCTGGTCGCGCGCGCCGCTGAGCGCCCGCTGCCGCGTCTCCTCGACGGACTCGGTCAGCTCGCGCAGGTCGTAGAACGGCCCATCGCCGCTGGCGATGACGCCGATCGAGAGCGACATCAGCGGCGCCTTGCGCTCGCTACCGTCCTCATCGGTCACAGTGATGTAGCCATTGCGCCGATCCTGGTAATCATAGTGGGCGCTGATCTCGTCGTCGAACCGCTCGGCGATGCGCTGCACGATGGCGCGAATCTGATCGGGTGCCGAGGTGATGACGAACGCTGGCCCGACGATCTGCTGGCCGGCGAAGTCCTCGGTGCGCCCCAGATCGCCGATGATCTCGGCGATGAGCAGCGCGGTGAACTTCAGCGTCGCCTCACCGGCGACCGCGCCATAGGCTTTGGTGAACGACTCGAAACCGTTGATCTGAATATGGCCGAGCGCCCAGTTCGGCGCGGAGAGCAGCGCGCGGTACTGATCATTGATCAGCTCGGCGGTGGGCAGGCCGGTGACCGGGTGGGTCAGCGAGCGCTGCTTCGCGCGTGCGAGCGATGTCTGAACGACTGTGGCGACCTCCTCAAGATCGAATGGCTTGACGAAGTAGTGATCAGCCTGGACCTCGCCGAGGCCGCGGATGCGATCCTGCTTCTCGCCGCGGGCGGTGAGGAAGATGATCGGGATGTGCCGCGTCCGCGCGTTCTGGCGCAAGGCCTTTCCGATATCATAGCCCTCCATGTCTGGCAGGTTGACATCGAGCAGCGCGAGGTGCGGCGGCGTCTTGCGCGCGATATCGAGCGCGATCTGCCCGCGCATCGCCGGCATCACCTCATACCCCTGAGTGCTCAAGTAGATATTGAGCATGTTCAGGATATCTGCTGCATCCTCGACGACTAGGATTCGTTCCTTGCTCACGCTATTCTCCTGCTTGAAGCTGCCGCATGGATGGGCTACGGCCGATGAAATGGCAACACGGGCGAGCGGCCGAGCGACATCGTCTCGATCAGCGCCGTCGGACTATCATGCGCGCCGAACGAGTCATCGGCCTGCGGGTCGACCTGGTGCGGCCACTCGTAGATAGTGCGCTGCGGCTCGTGCTCCTGGCTGCCATTGAGGTCATCATCGCCGACGTGGGCGACGTTGCGGGCGACCACGGTATCCGGTGCGGTGTAGAGCAGCGTAGTATTCGATTCTACCATACGCGCCGGATAAAAGACAAACCCGCTGGCGATCTTCACGTTGTGCCCCACCGCCGATCCGAGCACTGGCAGCCCGACATCCTCGAGCTGCGGCCGCGCCTGCCCTTTGTGCTGGTGAAACGTGCGGATCGGCCGGTCAAGCAGATGGAAGTCGGTGAAAATATTGCCGGCGCCGATGAAGGTGTTGCGCCCGACCACGCACATCTGGAGGCAGGAGAACTGCGCCACCATCGAGTTCTCCATCAGCGAGCTCATGAACAGCGCGGTGTTGAACGGCAGGTAGCAGCGGTCGCTCACCACCGAGAGCATCACCTGACAGCCTTGCATGACCGTGACGTTATCGCCGATCATGCTATTGGTGATGACCACGCCGGCGCCGATGTAGACATTGTTGCCGATGACCGTCGGACCGTGGATCACCGCAGTCGGGTCGATCGAGCAGTTGTTACCGATCTTGACCAGCCGCGACGATGCCAGAAAATGGTTGCGCCAGCGCTGCCCGAACGGGTTGAGCTTATCGACGATGGTGGTGAGCGAGACAGCGACCTTCTCGCGCCAGCTATCCTCGACGAGCTGCTCCTGGGCGCGGCCCCAGGCGAAGACGCCGAGCGGCGAGTTGGCGAGGAACAGGTGGACCCAGCTCTCGATCGAGAGGAAGACTCGCAGCGGCACCTGGAAGACCAAATCGCCGTGTTTGGCCATGTAGCTAGGGATATGGTAATAGCCCATCTCGCGTGGCTGCGTGTCGATCACCAGCGGCTCTGGGTCGGCCTCTGGGCCGTTGGGGAAGTAGAACATATCGGCCACGTAGACATTGTGCCGCGCGTCCAGCCTGATGCCATCTTGCAGGTGGAGGCCGTGGGTCAGGATGGTCTTATCCGTCCTGGCGAAGGCGATCTGCCGCGCCCGGCCGGAGGCGCGCGCCTCGGCGATGAACGTCTGAGCCAGCGCCTGGTTGAAGTACAGATTATCGCGGTAGACCAGCATCTCCTCGCGATCGCGCGGGAGCTCGTCCAGGCTATCGACCTCGGCGGCCCCGCGGCAGAATGGCGCAATGATATCGCGCTGCATTAGCCACAGCGGGCGGTTGAGGATACGCAGGTCCCGCGCCGGCTCGCCAAACGGTGCGATGGTAGTCTGTTCGTGGATAACAATCCGTTTCATGGCGGCCACTCCCATCTGGTGTGCCGGAGGTATCACGGCGAGGGTGGAGTATTCCTCCCCGCTCTACTATACCCCGCCGGAGACCCATGACTCAAGGCGAGCAGATTACACTCATGTTACGTGGGATTGCCCCCAATGAACAACATGTCATCGCGCTGGCTGCGGCTTCGATTCGGGCAGGCACGGGACAAAAAAGACACAGCGCTGCGGAGCGATGGAGCCGCGCGCTGTGTCCAGTTAGGGCCGAGATCGACTGGCGAGCAGCTCAGTCCACCGGGTCTTTATTGATATTGAAGATACACTTCTCGCAGCCCTGACCCTGGCAGTCGGTCTGGTCCAGGTGGAAGGAGTGGCCGCCGGTGACCCAGGTCAGCGCCTCCTCGATGATTCCCTGCGCGAGCGCGCCGACCGGCCTGTCGGTAGTGCGGCCGTAGCAGATCGGGCATTTGTCGATCACGTAGAGGAAGTGCCCCTTCTTCTCCTCGACGTGGGATGGCTGGTCCGAGAAGCGGTCGAACGTCTGCGCCGTGGCATTCAGGACGATCTTCATCTTCATGGTCATCGGCATGAGCTTGAGCGCCAGATCGGCCATGCCGAGCAGCGGGCCAAACTCCTTGAGGCCGAGGTTGAAGGCGTAGCGCCCGGCGCGCAGCTCCATGCCGCGCGCGCCGCGCGGCCCGTACATCGTCTCGGTGGCCTTTGAGATGGCCGTCATATCGACGAAGGAGAACTCGCGCTTGAGGTTATTCGGCGGGTAGTTATTGACCAGATGCCGGGTGCCGGCGAGGTTCAGCAACGCATTGACACCGTTGCGCCCCATAACATCCTCGAGGCTGATGAGATAGAGGCGGGCGATCAGATTAGGATAGAAGCGCGGCTCAAGTTCGCCCGCGTTAGCACGCTCGTCTGGCATTGCCCGGCTCCTTACGGGTCTAAACGGGAACAGTGTGGGGGATGAAGATCTTCTCACACATCGATTATTGTACACCATCGGTTTTTGTGCGTCAACCGGACCAAAGGGGGCATAGCTGGTGCGGAGCGGTTGCGGTATGATAGCAACTATGAATCGAACGCTGGCGATCGCCATGATCGCACCATTTGGCATTCGCCCGAAGGGGACGCTCGCGGCGCGGATGCTGCCGCTGGGGCAGGCGCTGGTGCGTCGCGGCCACCGGGTGACGATCGTCGCGCCGCCGATTGGCAACCCTGAGGACGCCGGCACCACGGCGGTGCGGGCGGGCGTGACGCTGGTGCACACGGCGCGGGTGGCGCGCGAGCCGCTCGGGCTGGCACAGCAATCCTTCGCCCTGGCGTGTACGGCGCTGGCCTCTGGCCCCGACCTGCTCCACCTCTTCAAGCCGAAGGGCTACGGCGGTTTGGCGGCGCTGGGGCTGCGGCTGCTGCGGCCGCGGCTGCCGCTGGTGGTGGACAGCGACGACTGGGAGGGCTGGGGCGGCTGGAACGACCTGCTGCCCTACCCGCTGCCGGCCAAGTGGCTGTTCGCCTGGCAGGAGCGCGATCTGCCGCTCAGGGCCGACGCGGTGACGGCGGCGAGCCTGACGCTGCTGGGGCGGATGCGGGCCTGGGGCGTGGCGCCGGAGCGGCTGGTGTACCTGCCGAACGGGACGCATGATCCACAGCCGGCCGGGCATGGTGCACAGATAGCACAGATAGACGGGCAGATAGCGCAGGAGCCAGGAGCCAGGAGCCAGGAGCCGGGGGCGACGCTGCTGCTATACACGCGGTTCTGGGAGCTCGATGTGGCCGAGGTGGTGGCGGCGCTGGTGGCGATACGGTCGCGGCGGCCGGACGTGCGGCTGCGGCTGATCGGGCGCGGCGAGCGCGGCGAGGAGCGCGAGCTGCTGCGGCTGGCCGAGCGGGCCGGCGTGGGCGGCGCAATCGAGTATCTCGGCTGGATGGAGCCGGACGCGATACCGGCGGCGCTGGCGGCGGCCGATGTGGCGCTGATGCCGATGTGCGACACGCCTATCAACCGGGCGCGCGGCCTGGCCAAGCTGCTGGAGCTGATGCAGACCGGGCTGCCGATCGTGGCGAGCCGGGTGGGGATGGCGGCCGAATATCTGACCGACGGGGCGAGCGGGCTACTGGTGCGTCCGGGCGACGCCGGGGCGCTGGCGGGCGCGGCGCTGCGGCTGCTGGACGACCCGGCGCTGCGGGCGCGGCTGGGGGTCGGGGCGCGCGAGGCGGCGCGTGCATATCGATGGGACGTGCTGGCCGAGCGCGCCGAGGACGCCTATCGGATCGCGGTTGAGCTGAAGACAATAAGGGAGCATTGATGCCACAGAGATTGCTGCGATCGTTGATCATCCTAGCCCTGCTGCTCGGCGCGGCACCGGCGGCGGCGCAGGGTGGCACGAACGGTATTGGGGACGGCGCGCTGCGGCAGATCGCTGCGTTGATAGATGCAAAAGCGCAGCGGAGCGCCACCGAGCAGAAGATCGACTCGCAGCTGATGTCCGCGCTCGACGCCGCGGCCGGTGTGGCGGGTGCGGCGAGCGGCATCGCCGCCGACGCCACGCTGTCGCTCGATGTCTCGGCGGTGGTGAGCGCCGGGCTGCTGAAGCATATCGTCGCGCTCGGCGGCAGCGTGGCGAGCAGCAGCGCGCGGTTTCACAGCGTGCGGGCCACGCTGCCGCTGGCGCGCATCCGCGAGATCGCCGCGCGCAGCGATGTGGTGTTCGTCCGACCGGCGCAGCGCGGTGAGCCGGTCGGCGGCGGGCTCGACAGCGGGGCGCTGCGGCAGGCGCTGGGCGGGGCGGTGGCCGCGGCGCGCGACACCTCCGAGGGCGATGTGACCCACAGGGCGGCGGCGGCGCGGGCGCACTTCGGCATCGACGGCAGCGGCATCACCGTCGGTGTGCTGTCAGATGGCGTGAACTCGCTGGCAGCGCTGCGGGCCAGCAGCGATCTGCCGGAGGTGACGATCTTGCAGGGGCAGGCTGGCAATGGCGATGAGGGTGCTGCGATGCTGGAGATCGTCCACGACCTCGCGCCTGGGGCGAAGCTGTACTTCGCCACCGCCGACCCGACGGCCGCGCAGTTCGCCGAGAATATCCTGGCGCTGCGGGCGGCCGGCTGCGATATCATCATCGACGACTACTCTTACTTCAACGAGACCGCGTTTCAGAAGGGGCAGGCCCCCAGCGTGATCTCCGGCCTCAACAACGGGATCATCACCGAGGCGGTCAACACGGTCTCGGCCGACGGCGCGCTGTACTTCTCATCGGCTGCCAACTCCGGCAACAAGAACGATGGGCTCTCGGGGACGTGGGAGGGCGACTTCGCCAGCGCCGGGGCGGCGAGCGCCATCACGTTCCAGGGGGTCGGCGAGCTGCATGATTTCGACAGCGGACCTGGGGTGGCGGCCTACGATGTGCTGACGCAGCCGACGAGCTTTGTGACGCTGAAATGGGACGACCCGATCGGCGGTTCGGCCAACGACTACGACCTGTTCGCGCTGACAGCGAATGGTAGCGCGGTGATCGCCGCCGGAACTAACCTGCAAGTCGGCGGCACCGGCGACTCATACGAGCAGCTGCCCAATAACCTGCCCATCGGCACGCGGCTGGTGGTGGTGAAGCGAACCGCTGCTGCGGCGCGCTATCTGCGGCTCGACACGCACCGCGCACAGCTGCAGTACAGCACTGCCGGCAGCACGTTTGGCCACAACGCGCCGCCGCACCCCAACAGCTTCGGCGTGGCGGCGGCCCCGGCGGCGATATCTGGCAGCCCGGTCACGCCAGACGGGCCGTTCCCCGGGGTATTCACCGCAGCCAGCAAAGTCGAGGGGTTCAGCTCGGATGGGCCGCGGCGCTACTTCTTCAACGCCGACGGGAGCGCGATCACGGCGAATAATTTTCTGGCGGCCACCAACGGCGGCGAGCTGCTGCAGAAGCCGGATATCACCGCCGCCGACGGGGTGCGCTGCAATGCACCCGGCTTCGACACGTTCTATGGCACATCGGCCGCCGCGCCCCACGCCGGAGCGATGGCGGCGCTGATCGCATCGTCTAACCCGGCGCTGACGCCACAGCAGATTCGCGCGGCCATGGTCAGCACCGCTATCGATATCGAGGCACCAGGCACCGATCGCGACAGCGGCGCGGGGATCGTCGATGTCTACGCGGCGCTCGAAGCGATGGGGGCGCCGCCACGCGCACGTCTCACGCTCGGGGCGGCGAGCACGCGCACGCTGATCGGCGACGGCGACGCGTTCTTCGAACCGAGCGAGACGGTGGGCATCAGCGTGACTATCGCCAATGATGGGGCAGTGGCCACATCGGGCGTGAGCGTGACGCTGACAAGCGGCACGTCCGGCTTCAACGTGGTCTCAGATACCGTGACTCTTGCGCCGCTCGCCGCCGGGGCGAGCGGGATCAACAGCGCGCCGCTGAAGGTGGCGCTGGCTGGCGGGCTGATATGCGGCGCGATCGGCGCGCTGACGCTGACGGTGCGCTACAACGACGGCGCGGCCAGGGAGGTGAGCTTTCCACTGCCGCTTGCCACTGGGAGCCTCGGCGCGGTGACGACCACCACCTACAGCGGACCGGCGGTGGCCATCCCCGATGACGCTCCTCCGGTGCGTATCCCCCTGACGGTCAGTGGCGCGAGCGGGCCGATCGCCGATGTCAACTTCGTGATCGGCGGGACGAGCTGCACCGCCGCCGCCGGCGCGACGACAGTCGGCATCGACCATACCTTCGTCGGCGATCTGGTGCTCACGCTGACCTCGCCGAGCGGGACGAAGGTGACTCTGATCGACAGAATGGCCACAGGGAACAACAGCGGAAACAACCTGTGCCAGACAGTGCTGGACGATGCGGCGTCTGGTTCCATCCAAGACGCGCCCGATGGCGACGCTCCGTTCAGTGGCGCGTATCGTCCAGCATCGTCGCTCTCGGCTTTCGCTGGCGAGAGCGCCAACGGCGTGTGGACGCTTGAGGTGGCCGATACCGTCGCCGACGACACCGGCAGCGTTCGGGGGTTCGGTCTCCAGATCCAGGGCTACAGCGGCTGCGATGCACCGGCGCGGGTCGCGGCGCAGGTCAGCGTCATCGGCGGCGCAGGGCAACTGCTGCCTGTCGGTGCGCAGGCCGGGACGCCGCTGCGGGTACTAGTGCGCGCCGACGACGGCACGCCGCTCTCCGGAGCGACGGTGACCTTCACCGCGCCGGAGAGCGGGCCAGGCGGGAGCTTCGGTGGGGCGCGCAGCATCACGGCGCCGACGGGTCTGGACGGGGTGACGAGCGCGCCGACGTTCACGGCCAATGCGCTGACCGGGGCCTACGGCGTGCAGGCGTCGGTGGCGGGCGGGGCAGCCGCAACGTTCGCGCTGAAGAATGTGAGTAGTGTGAGTAGGAGGCTGTATTTGCCGTGGACCGCGTCTGGAGGGTGAAAGCATGAAGGGAGCCGCCCCGCGCGTGTCATGCTGAGCGGCGTGGCGGGGAAGCCTGACGGCGACCGACGGCTGCCGCGAAGCATCTGTGCTGGCACCGCGCGGTGGGACACAGCGCGCGGTGAGGAGGGAGAGGCATTACGTGCGGTGACGGGGGAGGGGCGTTGCAGCAGTACAGACGCTTCGCGGGTGGTTCAATTGGCGGGCAGGGCGTGGTCTGGCGCTCAGCGTGACATGCGCCGGGGAACAGAGCGCAGCGACCAGACACGAACGAAGTGACGAGCGCAACAATCGAGAGGACAGACCCTATGAGCGAGACAATCACCGCCGGGCTGGCGAGGGCGCTGCTGCCGGCGCGTCCGGCGGATGCCCACAAGTACACATTCGGCAGGGCGTTGGTGGTGGCTGGGTCGCTCCACTACCCTGGGGCGGCGAGCCTGGCGACGGCGGCGGCGGCGCGTACCGGCGCCGGGCTGGTGACGCTGGCGACCGGAAGGAGCGCGCTCGGCGGCCCGGGGCGCATCCCAGAGGTGACGCTGCTGCCGCTGCCGGAGGCCGAGCCAGGCGCGCTGGCCGAGGCGGCGGCCGATGATCTGCGCAAGGAGCTGCCCAAGACGCAGGCGCTGCTGGTTGGCCCTGGGATCGGCCGCGCCGAGCCGACTAAGCTATTCCTCGCGGCACTGCTTGGCATCGACGCGCCGAATCATCGGCCCGGCATCGGGTTTCGCCACGCGCTGACCGCCGATAGTGCGGCGCACGCCGAGCGGGCGGCGCTGCCGCCAATGGTGCTCGACGCCGACGGGCTGACGCTGCTGGCCGAGCTGGCGAGCGCTGCCGCTGGCGTCTGGGAGCGGCTGACGCCGGCGCGCTGTGTGCTGACGCCGCACGCCGGCGAGATGGCGCGGCTGCTGGGCGTCGAGACGCTGGAGGGCGACCGGGTGGAGCTGGCGCGGGAGGCCGCAGCGCGCTGGGGGCAGATCGTGCTGCTGAAGGGGCCGCAGACCGTGATCGCCGCGCCGGACGGCCGCGTGCGGCTTCACGACGGAGCGAACCCAGCGCTCGCCACCGCCGGGACCGGCGATGTGCTGGCGGGTGCGATCGTCGGGCTGCTGGCGCAGGGCGTCGACCCATTCGATGCCGCCGCGCTGGGCTGCTATCTGCACGGCGCGGCCGGGCGGATGGTGGCGGATGAGCTTGGCGATATGGGGGCGCTGGCGAGCGACCTGCTGCCGCGTCTGCCGCTGGCGGCGCGGGCGCTGCGCCGGGGGTGAGGGCAGGGTCGAGACCGGAAACGCCCGACGATCGTAGCGATCGTCGGGCGTTTCGTGTCTGCGCCTGGATCTAGCGGCCGAGCGCGCCGATGCCGCTGTCGGCGGTGACGATCGCGCCGCGCGCGCCATCGCCGGGCGTGAAGAGCCAGAGCGACGCGGGCGATGCCTGATCCACGGCGCGCGGCCCGCGCGCGCCCTGCGGTGCCTGGGCCGATGCGACATAGGCGATACCGTTGGCGAGCGCGACGGCATCGCCGATCGTGCCGCGCATCATACCGGCCGCCAGCGTGCGATCCTTGCCGTCGGCGGAGCGCGCCGCGAGGGTGTAGCTCTGAGCGCTGTCTGCGGCGCAGGCGCTGGTGAGGTAGTAGAGCGCGCCGTCATCGCCCCAGGCGATCGGCCGCGTCCAGTAGCCGCCGCCGATCGGGCTGAGCGTCGTGAGCTCGCTACCGTTGGCGTCCAGCAGCAGCAGGTCCGCGCCAGCCGTCGTGGCGCGCTGCCCCTCGACGGCGACGGCGCTGCCATCGCGCGAGGCCAGCGGCCGGCCGAGCGCGCGGTAGCGGTCGCCAAGGATCAGCGGCGCGCCGATATCGACCTCGGTGCCATCGGCGCTGCGCAGAAACAGCGTGGAGCGGCCGTCCTCGGCGCTCGCGGCGTAGACCAGCGCGCCGCCGGCCAGCCACTGCGGCGCGAACCGGCTCCAGGCGTCACCCTGGGGCGTCAGCGGCGTCTGCTTCTCATTGTTCTTCAGGTCGACGCGATAAATCGTCAGACGCTGCGGCTGCGCCCCGGTCTCGTCCACCGCGAACGCCAGCGCGCCACCGGTCGGGTCGATCGTCGGGTCGGCGCAGGTGCGGCCAGGGTCGGCGAGCAGCCGCTGGTCAGAGCCGTCCAGGCCCATGATCCAGAGCGTCGAAGGGGCGCTGGCCACACTCTCGGCACCAGGGTCGGTGGCGCAGAACGCGACGACTCCGGCCGGCTGGCTGACGGCGATCGCCGTCACATCGCCGTACTGTCCATCGCGGATGGCCTCGGTGATATTGAGCGGCTTGGCCTTGCCGATCGACCAGATATCGCCGCCCTGGAGGTAGAAGATCGTGCTGGCTGGCGGCTGCGGCGGGGTGGAGGCCACCGTCAGCATATCGCTCGCCGGGCTGAGCGCCTGGTCTTTGGCGATATCGATCACCAGCCGGTACGGCTTGGTCTCGATGGCGGCGCGAAAAGCGTGCGGCGCATCGAGCGGGATAGTCAGCGTCGCCCCAGCGATGGCGTCCGATGGCGTCAGCTGGAGCCGCTTGATGAGAGCGGTGCCGGTGATCTCGCGGGTTGTGGTGATCGCCGAAGTTTTGAAGCCATCGTCGAGCAGCCAGCCCGGCAGGTCGATCGTAAGCGTGCCGGCCTTATCCGCAGCGACGCAGCGCACCAGCGCGTAAGGCGCGGCCGAGTCCTGCGCCAGATCGAGCGTCAGGGTGAGCCGCTCATAGGCCAGCTCGACGGTGGTGGTGATCGCGCTGATGCGGGCCGAGAACCGCCCGCCGTCCTGGCTGCCGAGCGGCTGCTGGCATAGGCTGAAGCCGGAGAGCGCCGGGTTCGGCGTGGCGGTGGGCGGCAGCGGCGTCGGGCTGGGGATGGGCGTGATCGTCGGCGGCAGCGGCGTCGGCGAAGGGCCGAGCGTCGGCGTCGGCGTGCTGGTGGCGGTGGCGGTGGCGGTGTTGGTCGGAGTGGGCGTGATCGTCGGCGTCAGCGCGGTCAGCGTCTGAACATTTTTGATCTGCTCGCTCTCCGCCACCGACTGTTGCTGACATGCTGCGAGCAGCGTGACAAGCAGCAGGGCCGCGCTGACAGTTCGTTTCATAGTCACTTCCGAGCGCTACTTCAAATCAGCTTGGCTGGGCGGCGCATCACGGCTCGCCGGGGAGCGAGATTTTGATCCAGCCGCGGCGCATGGCGTAGACCACGGCCTGCGTCCGGTCATTGACGGCGAGCTTGCGCAGGATCGACGAGATATGATTTTTGACCGTCTGGTTGCTGATGTCGAGCCGCACGGCGATCTCTTTGTTGGTGCGCCCGGCGGCCACGAGCTCGAGCACTTCGAGCTCGCGCGGCGAGAGCGGCGAGTAGATGCTCTGCGCGTCTTCGTCCATCGCCATCTGCCGAAACGTGGCGAGCACCTGCCCGGCCACCTCCGGAAGCGAGAAGACCAGATCATTGATCGGGTAGTCGTTGCGGTGGACCTGTTTGAGCGTCTGGATGAGCTTCTCCGGCGGGACATTTCGCGGCAGGTAGGCCGAGACCCCAGCACGGATGGCCTTGACCACCTGCATGCCGTCCATCGAGGCCGAGAGCAGCACGATCCGGATATGCGGCCGCGAGCGCTTGATCGCCCTGGCGACTTCGAGGCCGTTGATGCCAGGAAGGTCGACTTCGATCAGCGCGATGTCAGGGTCCACATTATCGACGAGGTGGATGGCCTGCTGGCCGTTGGTAGCCTCGCCGACGATCCGAAAATCGGCGCTGTTAGCGATGTTGTGACGCAGCCCCTCGCGAAAGATTTCGTGAGCGTGGACGATCACGATCGAGCTCTGGGGCACGGCACCCTCCATCACGTGTCATACGGGCGCTGGCGTCACATCCGAATGTGACGCATTATAGACGATGCGAACCCTTTACACAAGATCGCCATCTGTGGCGCTGATACGCCCAAAGACGAATTTGAGATAGCGCCCCTCGGGGAAGCCGGCGGGCACCGGGTGGTCGATCGGCTGGCCGACCTCATGGACGATCTGGATAGTTTTTTTGGCCTGCGCCCCCGCAGCCGCCAGCGCCTCCTTGAACGCCTCAGGGCCAACCTGGCTGGTACACGACGCGCTCGCCAGCCAGCCGCCGTCTTTGATACAGCGCAGCGCCAGCTCGTTGATGCGGGTGTAGGCGCGCTGTGCGGCGAAGCGGCTCTCGCGATTGCGGGCGAAGCTCGGCGGGTCAAGGATGACCATATCGAAGCGTCGGCCCTCGGCGGCGTAGCGTCCCAGCAGCGCGAAGCAGTCCTCGGTGACGAAGCTGTGCCGCCGCTCGTCCAGCCGGCTGAGCCGAATATTCTCGGCCGCGTCCTCGGCCAGCCCCTTGCCGATATCGGCGGAGATCACGCTCGCCGCGCCGCCGCGCAGCGCGTAGAGCGAGAATGCGCCGGTGTAGGCGAAGCAGTTCAGCACGCTGCGCCCAGCGCTGTGCCACTCGATGAAGCGCCTATTCTCGCGGTGGTCAAGGAACAGCCCGGTCTTCTGGCCGCCGTACAGATCGGCCACGAAGCGCAGCCCGTGCTCGCTGACCTCCACCCGCTCGGGCGGGGCCTCGCCCCAGACCAGCTCGACGCCGCCGCGCCCGCTATCATCGTCGCGCGAGCGGGCGACCACCCCAGCGAGCGATCGGTCGCAGGCGCGCAGCCCGGCCACCACCGCCGGGATGAGCGTGGCAGCGCCGGCCGAGTAGCTCGCGATCGATGCGTAGCGGCCGTAGCGGTCCACTGTGATCCCCGGCAGCCCGTCGCCCTCGCCGAACACCCAGCGGTAGGCGTCGGTCTCGCCCTGGCGGACGCTGGCGCGCAGATCCCAGGCGCGCCTGATGCGGGCGTCGATCAGGCGATCGTCAGGCTGCCGTGCGACGCTGTAGACGCGAATGGCGATCGGGCCGCTGGCGTCCCACAGGCCCCATCCGCTCCAGCCGCCACAGCGCAGCCGCACCCAGGTGCCAGACGGCAGGCGCATGTCTTCCGGCAGATGGTTGCGGTAGACCCACGGGTGGCCGGCGGCAAGCCGGTCGCGCAGCGATGTGGGGAGCGCGATCTCATTTGATCGTTTCATGGTACGATTCTACCATAGCGTAGCTGCCGGGCGGCCGGGCAGATCGTCCACAGATAGGCACAGATGGCGGGCAATCGGGCAAATCAGCGCGAATATCGCGGACGACATCATGCAACGAGTCATGATTATTGGCAATGGCGGCCCAGATTATCTGTGGCTGTCTGTGGACAGCCGCCTGGAGATGTGCGGCTCACGCACGCACTTCGCCGATCCCAAGCCCGATGGCCTGGATCGTCCGCTGATGAACCTGCTCGATGCGCTGCCGATCGTACTCAGCCAAAATCGTCTGGCGGTTGTCGGTCGCGATCAACTCAGCGTGGCGCAGCAGGACCGCCCGCTCGCTGATGAGCGCCGCCCGCGCCGAGACCACGCTGATCGCCTGAAGCATCCGGATCAGCACCTCGGCGCTGCCGCGGCCGTACTGCCGGATCTGATGAAAGGCCGAGTCCACCAGCCGCTCGAAGGTCTGCGGCTCAACGATCAGGCGTAGGGTGCCGCCATCATCGTCGCGGTGACGCGATGGCACGCCGCGCTCGCCGATCAGGCTCAGCGCCGCACCGAGACGGTCGATGCAGGTCATGGCCGTGAACGGGTCATTAATGGCCAGCGAGAGCGCCCGCAGCGCCACCTCCACCAGGCTATTGATGCCGAACTCGACATCGAAGGTCAGCGTGCGGTACTCGCCGAGAATGGAGCTCTGCGCTATCCGCTCGGCGATGTCGGCGTCGATGCGTTCGGCCGGCACTGCTGAGGCGATCGCACTGCCAGGCACCTGGAAGTCGCCGGGCCCCTGGTGCAGCGCGATCGTCAAATCATGCTCGACGGCGATTTCCAGCAGCGCCTCGTAGTCGATCGCGTGGATGTAGCCGGTGGCGGTGGCAGCGATCGGCCGGCCATCGCGCTCGATCGCGCGGTAGCGATCTTCGATCTCCTGGAGCCGGTGGTGGTCGTCACTATTCACCGGCGGAAAGCTGCGTTCGATAGCTGCGCTGAGATCGCCGCCAACCGCAGCTATCACCGCTGACGCCTGGATCGAGACCGAGATGTGATGGATGAAGTAGATCAACAGCACCGGGGCCAGCAGCGCCAGCAGAATACCGACGGTCAGCGAGACCTGCGGCACCTCGCTGTTACCGTCGTGGGTGGCCTCGGCGAGTAGCACCAGCAGACAGTAGACGAAGGCGGCGCTGTAGTAGCCGAGGATAATCTGGGTGGTAGTGTCGCGCAGAAATGTGCGCAGCAGCCGCGGCCCGAGCTGAGCTGCCGCGATCGTCAGCGGCACCATCGTCACGGTATAGACCACCCCGAGGATGGCAATCATCGCGCCGGCGATCGTCAGCAGCAGGCTGGTGGCGTTGGCCGACGTGCTGTGATACATAAACCAGAGGCCATCAAGCACGGTATTCGGCAGCCAAGAGTCGAGGGCAGCCAACGCCTGCTCAAGCGCGATGGCCACCACGATCATCAGCGCCGGGACGAACCAGTAGCCAGATCGCCAGCTATCCCACAGATTTGTCAGACGTACATTCATGGCGTACGATTGTACTCTATTCTCGCACCTACCTGAGAGACCTCCCATGATCGCCAATGTCAACGGCCGTCCCATTCTGCTCGCGCCGTCCATCCTCGCCGCCGATTTCGGCCGCCTCGCCGAGCAGTGCCGCGAGGTCGAGGCGGCGGGCGCCGACACACTCCACCTCGATGTGATGGACGGCATGTTTGTGCCGAACATCAGCTTCGGCCCGCAGGTGGTGGCGACCGTCCGCCGCGCCGTGGCGCTGCCGCTTGACTGCCACCTGATGATCGTCCAGCCGGAGCGCTACCTGGCCGATTTCGCCGCAGCTGGGGCCAATCACATCACGATCCACGCAGAGGCGGTGACCCACCTGGAGCGAGCGGTGCAGCAGATCAAACAGCTCGGCTGCACCGCCGGCGTGGTGCTCAACCCGGCCACCCCGCTCGGCGCGCTGGAGGAAATCCTGCCGGAGTGCGACCTCGTGCTGCTGATGAGCGTCAACCCCGGCTTTGGCGGGCAGTCGTTTATTGCTTCGGTCGGCGATAAGATCGCCAGGCTGCGCCACACGCTTGACGCGCGCGGCCTCGGCCACGTGCAGCTTCAGGTGGATGGCGGCCTCAAGGCTGAGAATGTGGCGCAGGTGGTGGCGGCCGGCGCGACGAACCTGGTGGTCGGCTCTGGCGTATTCAACGCCGGGCAGAGCGTCGCCGTGGCGATTGGGGCGCTGCGGGCTAGCCTGCGTTGAGATCCGGAGCTGAAGCGGCCAGAGCGCGATCGAGTGATCCATACTGAACCCTATAAAGCCAAAAATGAGTCTTAAGATGTGGTCTTGAACCATTCAACTCGGTCGCCAATGGGTCAAAAGGCTGAACGCGCGGCGTATCATGCGATGGACGGCACTCCGCCTTCGTCGCTATCGAGTCGCTCGCGAGATCTGTTCGACACCCGCGCGGCGTACTACAGCGTAGCTATCGCTGAAGTTTGGATCGAGTATCAGCCCATGAGCCACGACCCGCGCCCATCGACGATCCTCGTCACCACCCATCACGATCCAGATGGCCGGATGGACGATCTCATCGCGCCTCATTTCCCCGCGCTGATCGGCATCGTCGGCGCGGTCGCGGTGCAGATCACCGAGACCAGCGCCATTGGCTCGGCGCTCCAGCTGATCGCGCTCGGGGCCGATGTGCGCGCCGGCCCAGCGGACAGCTACGCGCTGCTCGGGCGATCGCGGCGAGCGGCGCTCGAGCTTGCGCTCCAGGACGAAGCCGAGACGATCGTGTTTGGCGATCTTGACCGCATGCTGCACTGGGCCGCATTTCACCCCGCCGAGCTGCGCCGGGTGGTGCGAAATGGCCTGATCGGCGACTGCTGCGTGCTGGGCCGCACCCGCGCCGCATTCGCCAGCCACCCCCGCTGCCAGCGCGACACCGAGGCGATTATCAACACGGTCTTCGCTCACGCATCTGGCAAGACGTGGGACATCTGCGCCGCCGCCAGGCTGCTGAGCCGCCGCGCCGCCGAGGAACTGCTGGCCAACTGCTCCGAGGAGAGCATCGGCACCGACGGCGCGTGGCCGCTGCATCTGCTGCGCTGCGGCTTCGACGTGCGCTACCTGGCGACGCGCGGGCTGGAGTTCGAGACGGCAGATCGCTTTCCCGTCGAGGTGGCGGCGGCCGGCGGACGAGCGGGCTGGGTAGACGCGCTGGACGCCGACCCGCGCGAGTGGGAGCGGCGACTGGAGGTGGCGCGCATCGAGGTGGCCGCGATAACGACGTAGGCACATTTGAGGGGCCGATCGTTGCGTCATTCGATCGACACCATCCAACAATTGCTGAGCTGCTCCACTCCTAGGGGCTGGGCGCGCCGTTCACCGTACGATGAGCGCCGATGGGCAGGTCTCGGCGATCATCGATTGGGATCAGGCGTATCTCGCGCCGCACGCCTGGGAGGTGATCCGTACGGTGCATTTAGTCTTCACCTTTGATGTGGGCGTGAGCCGTGCGTTTCTTGGAGCCTACCACGCCGCACAGCCGCTGCCGTGGGCGGCACTCGATGCGGCGGCGGCGGCCTACAGCACCATGCGAACGCTCGATCTGTGGG
>JAYUUK010000493.1:0-2569 GCA_043754595.1 Roseiflexaceae bacterium
ATCGATACGGACGATGGCGCTGGAATCGAGCGGCGCGCCGCCGACGAACCAGAACGCCCCGTCGGCGATGAGCGGCTGCTGGATGCTGGCGTAGATCAGACTGACGTGGCCCCACGTGCCGCTGCGCAGATCCAGGTCCACCAGCTGGTCGGAGCCGCCGCTACTCGCCACCGCCAGTAGCCGATGCTCGTTGGCGTAGGCGAAGCTGCGCCCGCCAAACGTCCAGTGCGGCAGCCCGAACTCGGCTTTGGCGGGGACCAGCGCCACCACCGCGCCATCGCGCAGGCGGTGGAGGTTCCAAAAGCCGCTGCGCTCGGCCGCGAACGTCAGCAGCCCGTCTGGCGACCAGCCGGGGCAGCAGACCGGATCGCCCGGCCCGCCGGCCACCTGCGATGGCACCCGAGCGCGCCGTCTTCGGCCACGTCGGCGAGCCACAGCGCCGCCGAGTCCCACGGCATATCCGGGTGATCCCAGCTCAGGAACGCGAGCTTCATCTGCCGCGCGTAGCTGCACTATAATAACTCCATGCGCGCTCGACGCAGACACCGCGATAGACCAGAGGAAACAGCCATATGGGCGTGCAAACGATGCAGCGGCTGGCGATCGACGGCGGCGAGCCGGTGCGGCGCGCGCCATTTCACCCGTGGCCGATCTGGGACGAGCGCGAGGAGCAGGCGCTGAGCCGTACGCTGCGCTCGGGAGTCTGGGGCATCGGCGGCGAGGAGACTGAGCTGTTCGAGCGCGAGTTCGCCGCGGCCCATGGCGTCCGCCACGCGCTCACGGTGCCGACTGGGACGGCGGCGCTTGAGGCGGCGCTGCGGGCCTGCGGCGTGACATATGGCGATGAGGTTATCGTGCCGTCGTACACCTTTGTGGCCACCGCCGCCGCCGCGCTGCTGATCGGCGCGGTCCCGTTGTTCGCCGACATCGACCCGCAGCGCTACACCATGGACCCGGCCACCGTCGAGTCGCTGATCACTGAGCGGACGCGTGCCATCGTACCGGTGCACATCGGCGGGTACCCCGCAGACATGGATGCGCTGCTGACGATCGCCAGACGCCACCGGCTGTGGGTCGTCGAGGATGCGTGTCAGGCGGTCGGGGCGCGGTGGCGCGGCCGGATGGCTGGTGCGCACGGCGACATCGGGACGTTCAGCTTTCAGTCCTCCAAAAACATTAATTCTGGCGAGGGCGGTGCGGTCATCACCGACTCAGACGAGCTAGCGCGGCGCTGCTGGAGCTTCAAGAACTGCGGCCGCTCGCCGGACGGCGTCTGGTACCAGCACGACACTCTGGGTGACAACTTCCGCATGTCACAGTTTCAGGGGGCGCTGCTGCGGGCGCAGCTGAGCCGGATGGAGGAGTGGGCCGAGCGACGCGCCGCCAACGGTGCCTATCTGAGCGCCGGGCTGCTGGCCGTGGGCGGCATCGCGCCGCAGCCGGAGGACGAGCGGGTGACGCGCCACGGCTACCACCTCATGATTGGCCGCTACGACGGCGAGGAGTTCGGCGGCTGGCCGCGTGCGCGTTTCCTGGCGGCGCTGCAGGCCGAGGGCGTGCCGTGCTCGCGGGGCTACGTGCCGATCTACGCCACCAGCGGCGTGCGGGACGGCATCGTGCAGCTCGCTTGCGCGCTCGGGCGCGGCGAGCCGGCGGCGCCACACTGCCCGATCGCCGAGCACGCGTGCGCTGAGGAGGCTGTCTGGATCGGGTCGCAGAGCGCGCTGCTTGGCACCACCGAGGACATGGACGATATCATCGCAGCCGTCGCTAAGATTAAGGCAGCGACGCGGTAGGGCCGACACCGCCGCACATCGGGCGGGCGGCGCACCTGCTACGAGCTACCCAGCGATGCTGGCGTAGAACCGCTCCTCGGCCTCCAGCGCCGCGATGATCGTCTCGGCGCGGCGGAAGCCGTGGCCCTCGCCGGCGAAGGCGTGGTACTCGGTTCGCACCCCGCTCGCGAGCAGCGCGCGGTGCATTGCCTCAGACTGGTTTGGCGGCACCACCTCGTCATCGAGCCCTTGCAGAAACAGAATTGGGGCGCGCACCCGGTCGGCGAAGTGGATCGGCGAGCGCGCCAGATACATCGCGCGGCCATTGGGGTACGGCGCGATCAGCTTGAAGGTATAGCGCGACTCGAACTTGTGGGTGTCTGCTGCCAGCGCCTCGGCGTCTGAGATGCCGTAGTAGCTGGTTCCGGCGCGGAACACGTCCCGGAACGCCAGCGCGCACAGCACGGTATAGCCGCCCGCGCTGCCGCCGGTAATGAACAGCCGCCGCCCGTCCACCTCGCCGCGCGCCACCAGATACCGCGCCAGATTGCAGCAGTCGTCCACGTCCACCACGCCCCACTGCCCGTCGAGCCGCTCGCGATAGGCGCGGCCGAAGCCGGTGCTGCCGCCGTAGTTGACATCGGCCACGCAGTAGCCGCGGCTGGTCCAGAACTGTACTTCGAGCGACTTCGCCACCGAAGCCACCCCGGTCGGGCCGCCGTGAATCATCACCAGCAGCGGCGGCGCGGCGCGGTCTGGGCCGCAGAAATCGCGGTTGGTAGGAGTGTAGACGT
>JAYUUK010000494.1:0-7562 GCA_043754595.1 Roseiflexaceae bacterium
GAACGAAGTTTTACGGTACACATCGAACGTGCGCTCGAATTCCTCGACTTGCTGGCGCTGCGCGTCAGTCAACGCAGGCACAATCATGTGCTCAGTATCGAGTGCCACGAACACCGCCGCCAGCCGAGCGGGCGGATGGCTGGCATCGACCGCGCCGGGGTCGAGCAATGGCAGCGCATCGCAGTAGTCGCACAGCGCGCCAAGATAGCGGCGCAGCGCGGCGTCGAGATCCGGTGTTGCGGGGAGAATCGTGGTGTGGATCGTCGTCGTGACGGTCTTGTTGCCGCCGACGATTTCGCCAATCGACCCGATGGTAGCATTCTGAAGGTTGACACCGCCCGTCTGCCCCTGATTGACATTGTTCGTCAGCGTCGTCCCGGCGAATGGTCCCGTGCTGCCAAAGCGATCGGCCAACAGCTGCAACTCGGCGCGTAGCTGGGCAAGTTGGTCAGTGTGGCCGGCGAGCGCGCTGGTCACCAGCTCGAACACGCCTGAAGCCGCCACCAGCTGCTGCAACGCCGGGTGCGTGGCCGGGTCGTCGGCGAGCTGCGCGATGGCCGCGCCGCGCGTGGCGTCGTCGTGGCCGCGCTGGATAAGCTCGCTGACCAGGTTCGCGCCGATGCCGCCTGCCAGCCCGGTCACGGCGGTGAGGATCGTGGCGGGGTCGCCGCCAGCTGCGGCAGCGGCGAGCGGCAGGATCACGCTGCCGAGCAGGAAGCCATACAGGGTGTTGACGCCAGCGTCAGCGAGGGCGCGCTGCGGATCAGCGGCGAGCGCGGCGAGGCGCTGCGCGATCTGCGCGCGCCAGGTCTCGCGGGTCAGCGGTGCGGCCATGGGATGCTCCGGTCTCAGCGCGGGTGCGATGGGAGTGTTATAGCAGAGCGATGCAGCGGTGTCAAGGATCGGGGCGATGGGTGGGGCGGGGAGGGGCGGGGAGGGGCGGCGATGCCGGAGGGGCGATGTGCGGCGGGTGATGCCGGAGGGGCGAAGCGCGCCGGATCAATCGGCTGGAGGTATTCTCATTAGCGCTTGCTTCGCCCGTACGGGGCAATGCGGCGGGCAGCCATGCGGGGCGGGCGATGCCGGAGGGGCGAAGCGCGGCGGGCGATGCCGGAGGGGCGAAGCGCGCCGAATCGATCCCCTGACAGCATCAATTGTGCACGTGCTTCGCCCGTACGGAGCGATGCGGGGCGATGCGGCGGCCTTTCGTGCTGCATTGGGCAAAATGGCGGATCGCGTTCCGGTAGACACCGACAGGCTCGGAGGAGCCTACTGCGTAATCCTCAGCTGCGCTGCTGTTCGCGCGTGACGTTGTACGCGCCGGTGCAAGCGACGTGCAACCTGCACCGTGGTGGGTGTCAATCACGTTGGCGCGTTTCCCATTCCACAGCGCCCTATGCCCAGCGCTGGTCGAGCTCGCCATTCAGCACATAGCTGCGCGTCGCGATCCCACGATACACAGCTGCGGTTGTCGCGCCGACCGGACAGTTCAGCGTCTTCTTGCTACTTCCCGTCAGTAATCCGCTGCTGTTGGCATTCGCCACCACTTCGATCGCGCCGCCGCTCACCGTGTAGTCAAACACCAGCACCCCATCGCCGTTATTTACGATGGTGGCAAAGCTTGGCTGGACAACCATCGATACATTCGCTGCGGCGAAGGTGTTTCCCACCAGCATCGCCATCGTCGCGCTGACGGCAGGTGGCTGCTGCGCCGCCGCCGGTGTGAGCTGCGTATAGTCAAGCCGCATGAACAGCCGCAGATAGCCGGAATAGTGGGGGTCGACCAGCTCGGTGAGCACTGGTTGGATCACGATCGACGGCGCAGCTCGCCCTGGCTCAACCGCCCGGGGCGTCTGACCGCGCACCTGCGCAAATCTTTGCTCGTAGCTGGCCTGAGTGATTGGGGTGGCAGCGCAGCTAAAGCGGTGCGTGCGGACGAACAGCACTAGATCGCGTGGGTCATGCGTCGCCGTGACGCTGACAGTCCAGCGATTGCTAAAGGCGTCGATGTAGGGCGTATCGATGCGAAGCTGCGTGCCATCGGGCTCGGGAAACGGCACCGTCAGCGGCCAGGGGTCGGCCACCACGTCGGCGACAACGACGCGCAGGTCGACGGTAACCCCCGGTCGAACCCCTAGCGCAATAGCCGTCGTCGTCGAGAGTTCGGCTTCGAGCGACTCGCCGCCATCGGTGACCAGCGTCACGATGCTTCGGTCTGGATCGCCGACGAGCGGGATGACCTGGTTCACGGTGCCTTTGAGCTGATTGATAATCATGGATTCCCTCCTGTTGGCTGGGCTGCGACACATCGAAAGCCGAGGTCGCTAAATCGTTCCCGCAGGGCAAAACGCTCACTGGCCTCAGGATGTGGGCCGAGGCGAATCGATGATTGATAGCTCCCACCGACGACCACAACATGTGATGGGTACTCGTCGTCCCCGATCTGCCACTCATCCTCTGTATGCACGCCGTCTGAGGAGGTCCACTCCCACACATTGCCGATCAGGTCGAAGATGCCTTCTGGCGTGTGACTCAGGCTCGCCATCGTCGTCAACGGTACGGTCGGGAACGGAAAGATCGGCGCAAGGTAGGCGTTGCGATCGAGTTGCTCCCAATCGCGGTCGCTGCCGCGCCCGCTGCGGTTGAGCGCGGCCGCGTTCCACTGAGCGAGTGTTGGCAGCCGCCGGTCGATCCAGGCGCAAAACTGTGCCGATTGAAGGGGATCAACCCCGGTGACCGGCAGCGCGCCGCGCCCTGTATCAAAAAAGGTGCTCTGGGTTGCGAGCGGCGCAGCGCACGCCCCGGCGTCAACACACAGCCGGTAGCGATCGTTGCTGGTCTCGCTTTGTTCAAAGACGACGGTCATTCCAGGAACCAGAATCGTTGGCACGGCATCGATCGCCCACCACCGTAATACCCATGGTCGAATCACCAGGGCCGTGCTTGCACTTGCGATGCAAAAGAGCATTGCCGCCAGGAGCTGCGCCCGCCACCGCGCCTGACGCTCAACTCTGGCGAGTTGTCTGGCGGCAGCGATCTCGCGCTGCTGCGCCGCCTCGCTGGCGGTGCGGCTGGCCGCAAGCAGCTGTTTGGCCTCGGCTGATTGCAGCGCAATATCCTCGGCCACAGCGAGCGCCTCGGCCTCGGCCAACGCCAGGCCAGTGAGCAGCAGTTGCGGTTGGGTGTCAGCTGGCACATGCTCCCAGCGCCACAGCTGGGTCTCGAAGCGCCGCCGCTGGCGCAAACGCTCGCGCTCCGATTCGATCAGCTTCTGGAGCCGTGGCCAGCGCACCAGCAGCGCCTCGTGGATGATCTCGACTTCGCGCTCGCCCGATGTGCTCAGCAGCCTGGCGCGGAGCAGATCATCGATCAGCGCGCGGCGATCGGCACGACCGCCAAGCAGTGCGTCGAGCGAGCGCCGCCGCCGCAGATCGCCGCGCCCGTCATTTGCCTCGCTGGTCTCGACGAGATCGAGCAGGAGCTGTTCAAGCGCACGTTGCTCGGGGGCCGTGCGCGGCATACGCCGGGTCTCGCCCTCGCCCCAGTGGGTGTAGACCCGCTCGGCGAGCTGCTCGATCGCATCGCCCAGCGAGCCGTAGTATTGATCTTCAAGTTTGCCGCCATCCCACAGTTGGGTCAGGGCAACCTGGAGCAGCGGCAGCAGCGAGCTATCCAGACCAGCATCTGCCACGAGACGCCGCAGCAGCGCTGACGCAAAGCGTCTATCTGGCGCGGTCTGCTCGATCGGTCGGAGAATGGCATCGCGAAGATGTATCCCCTGGAGCGCCCCGAGTCTGAGCTGATTGGTCACAAGCGCGTCGAGCGCGGCGAGGCGCATCGCATCGGCGAGATAATCGTTGCGCATGGTCGCGAGCAGCCAGATCGGCACAGCGCCCCAGCGGCGCAGCGCCGCTGGGAGGCCGCAGATGAGATCGCGATCGGCAGGATCGGCAATGCGGAGACACTCTTCGAACTGGTCGAGCACCAGAATGTACGCTCGCCCGGCAGGGAGCGTGGTGAGCAGCTGCGCGGCGATAGCGTGGGCGGTCACGCGCGCGAGATCAGCGTCGGGTAGCGGTGGCACACCAAGCGTCTCGAGCAGCTGCAGCAGCGCGGCGCGCGGGTGGGTTCCAGGGCGCAGCACGCTCATAACACAGGTGAGGCCTTGCCGCTGCGCATAGGCGTCGAGCACCGGGATCAGCCCGGCCAGCACAAACGATGACTTGCCACAGCCGCTCGGGCCGGTGATCAGTAGCGCCCGCGCGGCATCAAGGCTCGTCAGCCGCGCCAGCGCATCGGCGATCTCGGCAGCGCGACCGCCAAACAGCCTAGCATCGCCGATCGCGTAGGCAGCCAGCCCGCGATACGGGTTGATAGGTCGCAGATCAGAAACATCGAATCGATCGTCGGTCACGAATTGGAGGCTGATCGCCACGCCGCCAACAGTGATCGTCGATCGATCAAAGGTTCCGCTCAGGTTGTACTGGTCGCGCAGCAGCTGGAGCGAAGTGGCGCTCGTCGCAATCGCCAGCTCGCCACCCAGATCAGCGATAGCCCGCTCAATCGCGGGGTCGACCGTGGCGTCGGCAGCCGGGTGATCGAGCGCAGCGGCGATCTGCGCCGCAATCTGTGGCGCAAGGTGGCGCTGCGTCGATGGCAGCGCGTCGGCGATCCCTCGTTCGAGCAGGCTAACGATGCGTAGCATCAGTGATCTCGTTGATACAGTGTACTCTTTTCAGTGTAGCTGCTGTGTCAAGCGGAGCCAACCAACGACGGCTATGGTACAAACCCCAGTCGGCAGGCGCGCGGAGACTGATTACCTGCGGTAATCACCGCCCACCCATCGCGATGGTCGGCCGCTGGGGGCTGATCATGCTGTGCTGCCGCAGCGCGCGTCATATCGGCTCAGAGGACGACGAGACAGGCACCGATCAGCTCCTGTCGGTCGGTAGCCGCCCACGAGCACCGCAGCAGCGGATGCGGCGCTGACGCGAAGAATGCTGCAACCTCGACGCGTGCATCGTCACGTGTCTCGCCGTCATCATCGCTGGTGCCACGAGAGGGATCGAGCATCAGTTCGGCAAGCTGTGCGGCATCGGCGGGCGAGGGTGCCGTATTGCTCTCGCCAGATCACGTGTTTGGAGGCCACGGTGCAAGATATTGATCGCCACATTCGTATCCCGATCCAAGACCTGCCCACAGGTCGGGCAGGTATGCGTGCGGTCGCTCAATGTCTGTGTCACGAGCTCGCCACTGCGGGAACACATCTTGGATGTATTGCGGGGAACTCCCAACACACCCGTTCAGCCAGCTTCTGCCGCTTTGCTGACGGTCATCGTGATAATTGGCATTCCTGGCAGCATCCATCGCCAACGCTCGCGCTGGTGAGCGCTGTGGCTGCCTACCCGCTCCACTCACCGAGAGCGGCTGGGAAGCGCGGCTGCAGCTCGCGGTAGAGTCGCTCGCCATCAACCGCAGCGACGGCGAAGGTGATGACTTTTGGCGACTGCTCGCGATAGAGCGTGACTTGCCGTACTTTCACTTCTCCCGCCCGCACCGAGGTCGCGAGGATGGTCAATGTCACCTGCTTTCGGCCAACAAAGTAGGCGATAATCAGCGCCGGGATAATCCCCAGGCCGAAGCCGAAGAGCACCTGCGGCAGGATCGAGACCAACAGCACGATTGCGATCTGGAACAGGGCGTTTGGCTCAAGATGCCCAACGATTGTAAGTCCTTCCGACGTGAACTGCACCGTGCCGCTGCCGCGCAGCGATCGACCCCAGAGGTAGCGCTGGAAGCGCACCGCAAACGGATGACCGACGGTCGTGGGCGCGATGGTGCCGTATGCCGGGGTGAAGCTAGCCGGGCCACGCGTGTACGGGAACATGATCCTCAGCCCACCGAAGCTCGTGATACAGATTCCTGTAGCAACAATCATGATGAGGATGTTGCTGGTTGTCCTGTCTGGCAGGGCCGTGCCGCGCACCAGCGATGCGCCCGTTCCGAAGGCGATAAAAAAGCTGACAATCGCGACGATCAGGAGCAGTGCGCTCAGCAGTAGCAGCCCCAGCCGTGCCCCGTACCCTAGCTCCTTGCCCTCCCAGGGTTGCAGCGTTCCCGATGATGTCATCGCATTATGCTCCTTCAAACGCGTTCTGCTTGAGGATATGGCTGTTCCCGTGACCAGTCGCTATGCGCGCGATAGGCGTGCGCAGAAAGAACGGGTTGCGGCTTCGCTGTCATATCGCCTCCGCATGCCAATCCGCGCCCATCATATCACACGCTCGCCCGGCATCGCCGGAGCGCCGTGCCGACGGATGGGCACGAATGCTCCGCCGCCACCGCGCCGCGCCAAACGCCGCGCCGCCGAAGATCGGCGTGTTGCACGCAGTGCCGATCAGCGCCTCGTAATGTCGGCGTCGGCCAGGGCACCGCTGTGGCTCGGCGGCGCGCTGCGAGCTGTGCGCGGCAGGTGTCGCGGGTCAGCGGTACTGGCATCGAGGCGATGGCGTGCGGCGCGGGTGCGATGGGAGCGTTCTACCAGCGCGCTACGGCGGTGTCAGGCGGCGGGCGCTCGAGCGCAGCCTGCTGCGCTCAGACAGCGCTGGACGATGACGATGGATCGGTTGCCAGCGCGGCCAAAGCGGCATATCATAGGTGTATGCGGGCTCGCCGTAGCCGCCACTGAGTCATGGAGTACGCCATGCCCTTCGTCCACGGTCACGCGCTGATCATCGGCGTCGATGCCTACGCCGATATGGCCTTCGAGTCGATCCCGCAAGTTGGCACGGACGCGCGCACGCTGCGCGAGGTGCTCGTCGACCCGGCACTGTGCGCCTATCCGCCCGCGCAGGTGACCGCGCTGACCAGCACCGCTGCCAGCCGCGCACAGATCCTCGCCGCGCTCGATGCGCTCGCACAACGCGCCACCGCCGACGACACGGTCGTGATCAGCTACACCGGCCACGGCGTGTTCGGGTCGGACAACCGCGGCTACTTCCTCACCGCCGCCGACAGCCGCGTCGACGATTCGGGGGCGATTGTGGCGACGAGCGGCATCTCGGATACGACGCTGCTCGGCGCGCTGCGGGCCATTCGCGCCGGCAAGCTGCTGGTCATCCTCAACGCCTGTCACAGCGGCCACGCCGCCGCGCTCGGCACGGGCACCGCAGCAACGCGCGGCGCGGTGCCGCCCGATGACCGGATCGCCGCGATCCTCGGCAGCGGCAGCGGGCGGGCGGTGATCAGCGCCTGTCAGGCGGGCGAGCGCTCCTGGTCGCTCACCACCGACCCACACACGCTGTTCGGCGATGCGCTACTGGCGGGGCTGCGCGGCGAGGGCACCGACAATCAGCGCCACCCGGACTACGTCGGCCTGTTCGATCTGTTCGTCGCCATCACCGACCGCCTCGCCCACGCGGTGCCGCGTCGCATCGGGCGGGGCACCCACCAGCAGCCGGTGCTCACCGTGCTCCAGCAGAGCGGCCCGTTCCCCGTGGCGATGTATGCCGGGGCGCAGACGCTGAGCAGCTTCGATAGCGCGGCGGCTATCCCCGACAGCG
>JAYUUK010000495.1:0-7547 GCA_043754595.1 Roseiflexaceae bacterium
CGCCCGAGGCCGCCAGCAGCGCCCGGCCCTCGCGCTCCATCTCGCCGAGCAGCGCGTTGGCGTGGCCCCAGTCTAGCGCCGCCAGCTCGCCGCGCCATGATCGTGAGAAGTCGAACGCCAGCGGCGCGGTCAGAAAGCCAAACGTGCTCATCACTCCGGCCCCGAGCGGCGCGAGCAGCCGCGGCGCGCCGAGCGCGCGGGCGATCCGGTAGGCGTGCGCCGGCCCAGCCCCGCCGAAGGCGAACAGCGGGAAGCGCCGCGGGTCCTTGCCGCGCTCAAGCGCGTGGACCCGCGCGGCGTTGGCCATCCGCTCATTGGCCACCTGGTGAATGCCCCACGCTGCCTGCTCGATGGCCACCCCGAGCGGCACAGCGATGTCGCGCTCGATCGCCGCCCGCGCGCCGGCCAGATCCAGCCGCATCTGCCCGCCCAGAAAGTAGCCGGCGTCGAGGTAGCCGAGCACCAGGTCGGCGTCGGTGACCGTCGGGAGCTCGCCGCCCCGCCCGTAGCAGACCGGCCCAGGCGCGGACCCGGCCGAGTCGGGGCCGACTTTGAGCAGCCCGAGGCTATCGACTCGCGCGATCGAGCCGCCGCCGGTGCCGATCTCGATCATCTCGATCACCGGAATGGTGATCGGCAGCCCCGAGCCCGGCTTGAAGCGATAGCGTCGGTCGACCTCGAAGCTGTGGGCGATGAGCGGCCGGCCGCCGTCGATGACGCAGATCTTGGCGGTGGTTCCGCCCATATCGAACGAGAGCAGGTTTGGCTCGCCGGCGCGCTCGCCGTAGACCGTGGCCGCCAGCGCGCCAGCCGCCGGCCCGCTCTCCAGCAGCCGTACCGGGAAGCGCGCGGCGGTCTCGACGGTGGCGATGCCGCCCGATGAGAGCATGAGGAAGAAGCCGCCGCGATGTCCGATCCGCGCCAGCCGACCCTCAAGCTCGCCCAGGTAGCGCGCCACCAGCGCCTGGACGTAGACGTTAGCCACCGTGGTCGAGGCGCGCTCGAACTCGCGGATCTCCGGCACCACATCGGACGAGATCGCCACCCGCAGCCCGGGGGCGGCCCGCAGTACCGCGTCGCGCGCCAGCCGCTCGTCGGTTGGGTCGGTGAAGCTGTGGAGAAAAACGATCGCCACCGCCTCGATTCCGGCGTCGGCCAGCTCGCGCGCCAGCCGCTCGACGTGCGCCGTGTCGAGCGGCACCAGCGCCGTGCCATCGGCCAGGGTGCGCTGCGGCACATCGAAGCGCAGATTGCGCGGCACCAGCGGCTCGGGGTTCTCCAGCATCAAGTCGTACAGCTCGTAGCGGTTCTCGCGCCCGATGGCCAGGCTGTCGCGGAAGCCCTGCGTCGTCAGCAGCGCGGTGGCGGCGCCCTTGCGCTCGATCAGCGCGTTGGTCACCAGCGTGGTGCCGTGGACGATCTGCCGGATCTCGCCGGCCGCGATGCTGCGCTCGGCCAGCGTCTGCGTCAGCACCGCCTCGACGGCGCGCGATGGATCGTCTGGCGTGGTCAGCAGCTTGCCGAGCGCGAACGTACCGGTGGCCTCGTCGACGATCATCAGATCGGTGAAGGTCCCGCCGATATCGACGCCCACCACGTAGCGCTGGCTCATGGCGCGTCCTCGGCCGTCTCCTCGCCCGCCAGCGTCGGGAAGCGGCTGAGCGGGAAGATATCGACGCTCGCCGAGCGCTGCTGTATCAGCATGCCGCCGTCCACCACCAGGCGGTGGCCGGTGATATAGCGCGCCGCGTCGGACGCCAGGAACAGCGCCGGCCCCGCCAGATCCTCGGGGTCGCCGACTCGCCCGAGCGGGATATCGCCACCGCGCGCCGCTCTGGTCGCCTCGTCCATGCCCGAGGTATCCACCGAGCCGGGGACCAGCGTGTTAACCCGCACCCCGTACGGCCCGAGGTCGAGCGCCATGGCCCTGGTCAGGGCCTCGACGCCGCCCTTGGCCGCGTCGTAGGCCGCGTTGCCGCGGTGCGCCCGCGTCGCCCCGCCGCTCGAGAGGTTGATGATCGACCCGGCGCGCTTGCGGGCCATGATCGTCGCGGCAAGCTGGCCGCAGAGGAAAACGCTGCTCAGGTTGACATCGATGATCCGCCGCCACCAGCCGGCGTCGGCCTCAAGGAAGTGCCTGTCGGTTCTGACCAGCGCGGCGTTGTTGACCAGCACATCGAGCGTGCCGAAGCGGGAGATCACCGCCTCGAACAGCTGCCGCACCTGAGCCTCGTCGGAGACATCGGCGACCAGCGCGACGGCCGCGCCGCCGCCGCCGTTGATCGCATCGGCCACGCTGGCCGCGCCGCGCTCGTCGATATCGTTGACGATAACCTGGCAGCCAGCCGCGCCGAAGCCGCGCGCGATCGCCCTGCCAATGCCGCCCGCCGCCCCGGTGACGATCGCCACTCGGCCAACAAGCGATGGATATAGTTCGGTCATGTACTCCTCAGGAGATTCATATCTCTGGCCGCTCGATCGTCATCGACTGGATCCGCCAGCGGGCTATGGTATAACGATGGGTTACGGTCGATGTGTGCAGCAGCGCGCCCGATCTGTCATGCACGGTCTGTTCCACCGTCACGGCCACCGACCCATCATCGGCCAGCGTCAGCCGCCCCGGCGCGACGCGCGGGTCGATCTGCTGCCACTGGTGCGACCAGTACTCGCGCACCGCCGCGCGGCCGTGGACGAAGCCGCCAGCCATGCCGTTGGCCCAGCGCACGTTGGGTGCCATCGCCGCCAGCGCCGCGTCGATGTCGCGGGCGTTGAATGCGGCGTAGGAATCGTCGATCAGCGTTGCCAGCCGGCGCAGATCCCGCGGCGCCGCCAGCTCCCACGCGCTGCGCAGCATCTGGCGCAGCTCTTCGGCGCTGACCCGATCGAGCTGGACTCTGGTCCAGCCGCTGTGGCCCCAGCCGCCAGGCGCCGGCGCGAAGGTCTCGGGCGCGAGCGCCAGCGCGGCGGCCTGCTCAGAGCGGCCGAGCTTGACCATCGCGCGGCGCTCGGCCGCCCAGAGCGTCGCAAAAATCTTGCCGGCGACGCGAAACGACGGGCGGCCATGATGGTCGCGCTCATTGGCGAACGGCAGCGCCAGCGCGATGGCGCGCGCCGCCGCCGCATCGACGCCCGCGCTCGCTGACGCGGCGCGCGCCACGTCGCTCAAACCCGCCGCTCGATCGTGAATAGCGGGATCTCGCGCTCGGTCTTGGCCTGGTGATCGGCAAAAAACGGCGACTGCTCCAGCAGCGCTGCCCACAGCCGCCCACGATCTGCCGGACCCGCTAGCGTCGCCGTGGCCTCGTAGCGCTCCTTGCCGACCTCGATGCCGACCTGGGGGTGTGCCAGCATGTTGCGGCACCAGTCTGGCGTCGTCGGCGCGCCCATGTTCGAGCCGATCAGCACCATCGTGTCGTCGATCGTGGCGTACATCAGCGGCGTGGTTCGCTTGAGTCCGCTTTTAGCCCCGGTGGTGGTCAGCAACGTCAGCGCTCGGCCGGGGAACGGCCCATCTGGCGTGTCGCGCGCCGCGCGAAAGTCATCGATCATCTGCTGGTTGTAGGCGCGCTGGTCGGTCGTCATCGCTTACCTCCTGTGTGTGGCTGGCACTATTGTAGCGTTAAATCGTATGCGCGAGGCGGGGCCGTGGCGCGATCGGATGCTGGAATGCTACTATGGCGTCCAGCTGTCGAGTTGCATCAGGTGTGGGTGCCCGCGCTGCTGCGCGCTGCTGCGCGCAAGTCGCTGGTGAGCGGCGAGCGACGCAGCCGCCTGGTGCGCAGCAGATAGGCGATATCGGCGCGGGTATCGTGCATCAGCTGGTAGTGAAAGTAGTTGATATGTTCGAGCAGCGCTATCCCCCACATGATCGTGGCGAGGAGCGGCTCGAATGAGCGCGCCACCCCCGCGACAAGTTGGGCGGCGAGCAGCGCGGGGTAGATCGCCAGCAAGACGAGGTTAAGCCGGCGAAACTGGCTGAAGCTGGGCGCGAACGTCGCTGGGAGCTGGCGCTCGCGTGTCAGAAGGCACGTGAGTTTAAGATGCCAGTAGTACGTCCCCTGCGCGAGTATGAGCGAGATCAGCGCCATGCTGTACGCCGAGAGCAGCCATGTCGGCGGCTGGAGCGATATGAGCACGACGACGAGACAGATGGGGAGGAGGACAATAATCGCCCCCTCCCAGTTGCGCAGGTAGCGCAGCCGCGCCGCGATATGCTGGCGCATCATCACCCCCCGGCGATCGCGCCGACGATCAGGAACGGCTCGCGGCCGGACGCGATCGCATCGGGCAGCGGCGTATCTGGCGAGTCGAGCGAGATATCTTCGGCGCAGGCGAAGAAGCGCACGAACGGGCGGCGCTCCATCGTCGCCCGCTCGCGCATGGTGCCGGCCAGCATC
Source organism: Roseiflexaceae bacterium (assembly GCA_043754595.1). Classification (GTDB taxonomy): domain Bacteria; phylum Chloroflexota; class Chloroflexia; order Chloroflexales; family Roseiflexaceae; genus JAYUUK01. Next base: position 4,398 of record JAYUUK010000495.1, read on the forward strand.
GGGTAGGTGGCCTCGACGGCGTCCAGGATGGCGCGCTGCGTCACCGGCCCGGCCACGTCAACCGTGACCTCGCCCGAGACGGACGCCAGCGAGCGCAGGTGGGCGGGAAGTTTAACTCGGATCATGGCAGTGTTTGCACCTCCACCGACAGCACCGCCGGCAGGTCACGCACGATCGCCGCCCATGTATCGCCGCTATCGGCCGAGGCGTAGACCTGACCGCCGCTGGTGCCGAAGTAGACGCCGCAGGCGTCGAGCGTATCGATCGCCATCGCGTCGCGCAGCACATTGACGTAGCAGTCCTGCTGCGGCAGCCCTTCGGTCAGCGCCTGCCACTCGCCACCGCCGGTTCGGCTGCGGTAGACGCGCAGTTTGCCATCTGGCGGGAAATGCTGCGAGTCGCTGGTGATCGGCACGACGTAGATCGTCTCCGGCTCGTGGGCGTGGACCGCGATCGGGAAGCCGAAGTCCGATGGAAGGTTGCCGCTGACCTCGCGCCACAGCTCGCCGGCGTCGTCGCTGCGCATCACATCCCAGTGTTTTTGCATAAACAGCACATCGGGGCGCGAAGGGTGCATTGCGATCCGGTGGACACAGTGGCCGACATCGGCCTCGGGGTCTGGCATGAACTCCGAGCGCAGCCCGCGGTTCATCGGCCGCCACGTCGCGCCGCTATCGTCGCTGCGGAAGACGCCGGCCGCCGAGATCGCCACAAAAATCCGCTCAGGGCGCTGCGCATCGAGCACGATGGTGTGCAGACACATCCCGCCGGCCCCCGGCTGCCAGGCGGGTCCGGTGGTGTGCTGCCGCAGCCCGGCCAGCTCGCTCCAGGTCATACCGCCGTCCGCGCTGCGGAACAGCGCCGCATCCTCAACGCCGGCGTAGACCGTGTCGCGCTCGCTCGGCGAGGCCTCCAGGTGCCAGACGCGCTTGAATTCCCACGGGTGCTGCGTGCCATCGTACCACTGGTGCGTGCCCGGGACCCCGGCGTAGGCGAAGCTGTTGCCCACCGGCTCCCACGACTGCCCGCCGTCGTCAGAGCGCTGGATGACCTGGCCGAACCAGCCGGTGTGGCAGGCGGCGTAGAGCCGGTTTGGATCCACCGGCGAGCCGGCGACGTGAAAGACTTCCCAGCCGGGGAAGTGCGGGCCGGCCACCTGCCACTCCGCCCGTCGCTCGTCTGACGTCAGGATAAACGCCCCCTTGCGCGTCCCGACCAGGACTCGTACTCCGCCCATGATGGCTCCCTTCGTGAGGCGTGGCTCGCCCTGGAGCGCCCGCCGCCGCTGTGAAACACATGTACGCAAAGTATAACATGGGGGCGCAAGTGCCAGCGGCAGCACGTCGGAAAACCAAGTGTCTGCGTATCCGAATTTGGGGCCGCGCCCGAACGTCTGAGGCGAACAGCGTGGAGCGGCAGAACGCGTAAGCCCAGCGTGAAAGGGTTAGTCCGCACTCGTAGTTGTGGTCGAAGGCGCGATAGAAGCACCGACGAGCCCGAGGACCTTGAGCTGGCCTTCGAGGGCGGAGATTGAACCCCACGGGAGGATAGGGGAGTTCTGCCGCTCATCGGGTGGGTTCTGTTGCAGCCCGTCGGACCAGCCGCCACACCCGATGAGCGGCAAGAGCGGGCGCTTATGCAGCCAAGCGAGGCAGACTTCGGAGATAGTGCCGGCGCGACCGCCAATGACCACGCACGCATCACCTGCCAGCGCCATGAGGAGGTTACGGGCATCGCCCATGCCACACGGTATCACCACGGTTGCCGGCCAGTCCGGGTCTGGCATCTCGCCTGCCGTAACGATGCTTACAACCAATCCACCTGCGTTCAAGGCGCGCTGCGCGGCGACGCGAGTAGCTGGGCTACCACACCCGCTGACAACGGTAATTCCCAGGCGTGCAAGAAGTTCTCCGGCTTGACCAGCCAATGTGTAGGCTTCAGAATCTGGCTCGGCGCTTCCGAGGACACAGACTTGGGGGCGGCGGGCAGTGTTTTCCATGGTGAGTCGTTTTCTGTTGGTGGGCAGGAGTGCTCGTGCATGCCTGATACGGCAGAGCGTATCGCCGAGTCGAGGTCAGCCCAAAGATCGTCGGCATCCTCGATCCCAACGCTGAGTCGTAGGAGCGAAGTAGGAAAGCGCTAAAATTGCCTCGATCCGACGCGTCGTGCTGCAATGCAGTGTTAGGTTCCCGCCATCCGTGCTGCCGCCCGCCTGGAGAAAAACACGCGTGATGGGTATGCTGATCCGGCGCGCTTGGGGCTGCGCCCAATTCGGCGAGAACGCCGCGTCGGGCTGCCGCATTGACCCCACTCCTGCGTCGAGTACGTATGTTCGGTTACGTGATAGCCCGCGCGATAGCAAAGGCCGCCGCTGCTGCCAAGCCGCCGGTGAGAGCAGTTTGCAAAGCGCTGCGCACGGGCGTAGTGCCCGTGAAGCGGCCTTTGACATACCCGAAAACAGTGAGGGCAATGAGTGTGAGAACGACGGAAAGTTGCAGCGCACTCGGCGCATTGGAGAGTAACATATATGGTGCTAGCGGAATCAGGCCGCCAACAATATACGAGCCAGCTATGGTGAGCGCGCTGACTAGCGCACGTTTGGGGTCAGGTGCCTCCAAGCCTAACTCAAACCGCATCATAAAATCTACCCACGCCTGCGGGTTTTTCTGCAAGGCTTGAACGACGGGCGCGCTTTGCTGCGGAGTTAGCCCGTAAGTCGCTAACAGTTCGGCGACTTCGCGCGCTTCGTCCTCGGGTATCTCAATAATTTCGCGTCCTTCGCGTGCTTTCTCGCTCGCATAGTGTTCGGCATCGCTGCGCGCAGCTAAATAGCCGCCTAAGCCCATTGCAATTGAGCCAGCGGCGACTTCGGCCAATCCCGCCGTGACGATGATGCGCGTCGTATCAACTGCGCCGGATAAACCTGCTGCCAAGGCAAAAGGAACAGTCAATCCGTCCGACATCCCGATTACGATGTCACGAATAGTTTCTGTGGCTGTGAAGTGACGCTCAATGTGCGGTGTCTGGGGCATAACTTCGGAAATCCTCACTAAGAACTTTATGCGTGCTGAAACGCCGCGCGCACCTGCCCAACGTTTAGGCTAAGCCGCCGGTCGGCTTCTATAGCTAAACGCAAAACGGTTGAGCGCA
>JAYUUK010000496.1:0-22747 GCA_043754595.1 Roseiflexaceae bacterium
CCGCGGATCTGCTCAGGGGCCATGTAGTCTGGGGTGCCGAGCAGCATCCCGGTGCGGGTCGTGGAGGGAGCATCGAGCGCCTTGGCGATGCCGAAATCCGCCAGCAGCGCCGCGCCGCCGAGGCCGCCGCTGAACAGCACATTGCCCGGCTTGAGATCGCGGTGGACGATGCCGAAGCGCTGGTATGAGAAATCGAGCGCCGACGCGATCTGGCTGATCACCGGCAGCAGCTCGGCGAGCGAGAGCTGCCCGCGCTCGCTGAGCAGATCGGCGAGGCTCTTGCGGTCCAGCAGCTTCATCGCAATGCACGTCAGCCCGTCAATCGTGGCGACATCGTAGATCGGCACGATGTTGGGGTGATCGAGCCTGGCGGCGATCCAAGCCTCGCGCTGAAACCGCTCGACGAGCAGCGGGTCATCGGCATACTGCGGGTAGAGCACCTTGAGCGCCACATCGCGCTGCAGCGCCGCGTCACGCGCCTGGTACACCGCCGCCATGCCGCCGCGCCCAACCAGTGCTGTGATATGGTAGCGGCCGATGGTGCGGCCGACAAGATCTTCGAGGCGCATCAGTGCTCGACTGCGACAAAGTGCTCGACGGTGGGAAACGGCTCGTAGAAGTGGTGCAGCAGCGCGCGCCACTCCTGATAGCCCGCCGAGGTGCGAAAGCCAATCGTGTGATCTTCGAGCTCCCGCCAGCGAACCAGCAGGATATAGCGATCGGGCTGTTCGAGACAGCGCTGGAGCTCGTGCCCGAGGTAGCCGGCGCACGCGCCGATGATCGGCGCGGCCAGCACGAAGGCCCGCTCGAACGCCGCACCCTGCCCACCGCAGACCGTGAGCATCGCCACTTCCAGCACCATACCTCGCGCTCCTTCTCGCTTGCCGCCACATTATACCAGAGCCGCACCATGGTATCATGCGCTGCATCAGCGACGGCGATTGCATCTTCGACCGTTTCTAGCGGGGGCAGCGCCCTGCGCAGCGCATAGCGTGGGCTTGGGGCCCAGCCTCCAGCTCGTTTCCCACAGCAGCACGCTTGACAATTACAGAACACGTGTGCTAGTATTTCCCCAATGATGGGAGGGGTCCATGACCGCCGAGACACCGCCGACAGACATCGAGCCAGCCATCTCATTCCACTACTACGATCGACACCCGACGCTGGAGGATCTCATGGGCGAGAGCGTGGCGCAGGACTGGCTGCTGAATTATCTGATCGACTTGCTTCAGCGGCACTACCGCGATGAGCCGGTGTTTGTGGCGCGCAATCTCAATATCTACACTGCGCGCGTGGCGAAACAGTACCCTGTGGCACCAGATCTGGCGCTTTTTCGCGACGTATCGATCCCGCGCGCGCGGCTCAGAAGGCTGCGCAGCTGGCGTATGTACGAGCCAGACAGACCTCCGCCGCAGCTGGTGCTGGAGGTCGCCTCCGACTCCACATGGCCCAATGACCTGAACGACAAACCGACCCGCTACGGCGAGCTCGGCGTGCAGGAGTACATTTTCTACGACCCAAACGAGCCACAGGAGATCCCTGGGGCGCGGCTGCGGGTCTGGCGGTACCCTGACGGCAGGCCGGAGCTGGTGCCGCCAGATACCACCGGGCGGGTGTGGAGCAATGCGCTTACGAGCTGGATCGTCCCAGATACAGCGATGCTCCGGCTGATCGATGGCGATGGCAAGCGCTGGTCCTCCACCGCCGAGGCCGAGCGCGTGGCGCGCCTTGCCGCGCAGCGAGCACGGCGTGAGACGCAGCTGGCGCGGCGCGAGGCCGAGGCGGCGCGCGAGGATCAGGCGGTGGAGCGCACTGCAAAAGAGGCTGAGCGCGCCGCGAAGGAGGCCGCCTGGGAGCGGCTGCGGCAGCTCGGAGTGGATCCAGAGACGCTCTAGCTACTCGGCCACCCAGGCCATCGCGCTGGTCGTCAGCGCATCGAGGGCGCACACCGAGAGCGCGATGTGCTCCTCCAGCGTATCTTCGATCTTGTTGTGCGAGATGCCGCGCAGGCTCTGGACGAACAGCATCACCGTCGGCACGCCAGCCCGCGCCACCTCGGCGGCGTCGTGGAGCGGCCCGCTCGGCATACGGTGGGTCGCGCCGCAGACCGTAAGAATCGCGGCGTCGGCCAGATCGAGCAGGTGGGCGTCGAAAGGGATGGGCGCGATCTGCCAGATCCGCTCCCAGCGCACCTCGCAGCCCTCCTCGGCCGCGAAGCGCGCGGCGGCGTCTTTTGCATCCTGGAGCATCAGCGCCAGCCGCGCCGCGTCCATGTTACGCTGGTCAAGCGTGATGGTACACTCGCCCACCACCGCCGTGACGATCCCCGGCTTTGTGATGCAGCTCCCCACCGTGCAGACCCCGGCGTGCGCCCTGGCGATGGCGCGGATCTCCAGCCCGAGCTTGGCGGCGGCGGCGAACGCGTCGCGGCGCTTGTCCATCGGCGTCGAACCGGCGTGGGCCGCCTGCCCGACGAATGTGATCGCGTGGCGCTCGACGCCGAACGTGCCGATCACCGCGCCCATCGGCAGCTGCATGCTTTCCAGCACTGGCCCCTGCTCAATGTGCAGCTCCAGGTAGGCGGCGGCGTTGGACAGCTGCGCGCTCGCCCTTCGCGCATCGGCCAGCTGCACGCCGTGGGCCGCCAGCGCGTCCGGCAGCGCGACACCGTCGCGGTCCTTGAGCTCAGCTAGCAGCTCGGGGTCCATGTGGCCGGAGACCGCGCTCGAGCCAAACAGCGAGCGGCCGAAGCGCGCCCCCTCCTCGTCGGCCCAGTCCACCAGCCGCAGCGTGACCGGCGGCGTCCCTTCGGCGGCGACCCGGCGCAGCACCTCGAGCCCAGCCACCCAGTTGAGCGAGCCATCCAGCCAGCCGCCGTTCGGCACCGAGTCGATGTGGCCGCCGATCAGCAGCTCACGCTCGCTCGCGCCCCGCAGCGTGGCCCAGACATTACCGGCCTCGTCGGTAATGACCTCGACCGGCAGCTCGGCCAGCTTGGCGCGGCACCACGCCCGCGCCGCAGCCCACGTCGGCGTCCATGCCACCCGCTGCGCGCCGTGCTCGTCGCCGGTGAGCGCGCGCAGCTCCTTGAGCTCGGCGATCGTCCGCGCTGGGTCCAGTGTTGTCATCGAGCACCTCCTGACAGCTGTCGCACAGCCGGGCAGCCGGGCAGATCGTCCACAGATAGCCACAGATAACCGGGCAGATTATCCGCTCAACGCCGGATCGCACTCGTTCCCTCGTTCCCTCGTTCCCTCGTTCGTTAGTTCCCTCGTTCGTTAGTTCGTCACCGCGTCGATCAGCGTCAGGCCCTCGTCGATCAGCGCCAGCCCCTCGCGCAGCTGTGCCTCGGTGATGCACAGCGGCGGGTTGCAGAACACGGTGTTCCAACGGATGAGCGTGAACAGCCCGCGCTCGAGCAAGAACGCCTTGAGCCGGTTCATATCCGCCATCTGCGCGCCAGTCGGGTTGAACGGCACCAGCGGCTCGCGCGTGGCCCGGTCCTTGACCAGCTCGATGATGCTGAACAGCCCCAGGCTCCGCACCTCGCCGATACACGGGTGGCGCTGCTGCATGGCGTGCAGCTCGGCCTTGAGGATCTCGCCCATGGCGGCGGCGTTCTCGATCAGGCCATCTTCTTTGTAGATATTGATGCAGGCCACGGCGGCGGCGCACCCCACCGCGTGGCTATGGTAGGTCAGCCCGGCGTTGAGAAACGTTTTTTCGAAGTGCTGCGCGATCGGCTCACTCACCATCGCCGCGCCGAGCGGGATGTACGAGCTCGTCAGCCCCTTCGCCACGGTCATAATATCCGGCTGCACGCCCCAGTGGTCCACTGCGAACCACTTGCCGGTTCGGCCGAAGCCGCACATCACCTCGTCGGCGATGTAGACGATGCCATACTTCGTACACAGCTCGCGCAGCCCTTGGAGGTAGCCGTCGGGGGGGACGAGGATGCCGTTGGTGCCGACGACCGTCTCGGCGATCAGGGCCGCGATGGTGTGCGGCCCCTCGAACTGGATGATATCCTCGGTAGCATTGAGGCAGTCCAGCGTGCAGCTGCCAGCCGCCGCGCAGAAGCGGCAACGATACGGGTAAGCGTCCGGGATGCGGACCACGCCGGGGACGCTCGGCTCGGCCGGCCAGCGCCGCGGGTCGCCGGTGAGCGCGATCGAGCCGGCGGTGGCGCCGTGGTACGAGCGGTAGCGCGCCAGCACCTTCTGCCGCCCGGTGTAGAGCCGCGCCATCCGCACCGCGTTCTCCACCGCGTCGGTGCCGCCGGTGGTGAAGAAGGCTTTGGTCAGGCTGGCTGGCGTGATCTCGGCCAGCAGACGCCCGGCCTCGGCGCGCACATCGGTGGTGAAGGCCGTCGGCACCACATAGCTGACCCGCTCCATCTGCGCCGCGACGGCAGCTGTCATTCGCGGGTCGCCGTGGCCGATGTTGACCGACATCAGCTGGCTGTTGAAATCCAGGTAGCGCTTGCCTTCGGCGTCCCACATATATACGCCGCGCGCCCGGTCGATGGCGATAGCATTGACCGCCGACTGCACGCTCCAGTCGTACAGCGTGTGCGAGCGGGTCAGCTCCAGAATCTCAGCGCTGAGCATACGTCGATCCTTCTCTCATCCACAGATAACCACAGATGGCCGTCAATCGTCAATTCCCAAAACCTCGCCGATGGACGAACTTGCCAGCCCCCTCCTCGCCAAACCACTCGCCGTGGTGGACCAGCATTCGCCCGCGCCCGAGCACAGCCCGCGGCGCGCCCAGCACCTCCCACCCCTCGTACAGGCTGTAGTCGATGCGCTGGTGGTTGGTGGCGGCGGAGATCGTATGCGCCAGCTTCGGGTCCCACAGCACGATGTCGGCGTCCGCGCCTGTGACGATCGCGCCCTTCTGCGGGTAGCAGCCGAACAGCTTGGCCGGATTGGTGCAGCACAGCTCGACCCAGCGGTTGAGCGAGATCTTGCCGGTGGCGACGCCGTGGGTGTACATGATCATCATCCGCTCCTCGATCCCCGGGCAGCCGTTGGGGATCTTGGCGAAGCTCGACGCGCCGAGCTCCTTGCCAGGCGTCCTGCCGTCCACCCCGCCGGCGAACCAGAACGGGCAGTGGTCGGTGCTGACCACGGCGAGCGAGCCGTCGGCCACGCCGCCCCACAGCGCGCCGTGGTCAGCGCTTTCGCGGAACGGCGGCGAGCAGACCCACTTGGCCCCCTCGAAGCCATCGCGCGCCAGATCGTCCTTGGTGAAGAAAAAATACTGCACGCAGGTCTCGGCCATAATGTTGCGGCTGCCGCGGGCGTGCGCCATCCTGATCTCCGCAAGCGCATCGTCGTTGGTCAGATGCACGACGTACAGCGGCGCGCCGGCCACCTCGGCGAGGCGGATGGCGCGGCTGGTGGCCTCGGCCTCGAGCGCGGCCGGGCGGGTCAGCGCGTGGTACTTTGGCGAGAGATTGCCCGCCGCCAGCGCCTCGTTGATCAGGATATCGATCGCGTCGCCGTTCTCGGCGTGGACCATGATCAGCAAGTTGTGCTTGGCCGCCTGCTGCATCGCCTTGAACAGCGTGGTGTCGTCCACCTGCAAGGCACCCTTGTAGGCCATAAACAGCTTCATGCTCGTCGCGCCATACTCGATGGTGCGCGGCATCTCGGCCATCACCGCGTCGGTCAGATCGGTGATCGCCACGTGGAAGCCGTAGTCGATCGCCGCCTTGCCGCGCGCCTTGGCGTGCCAGATATCCAGCGTCTCGGCCAGCGAGGCGCCCTTGGGCTGAATGGCGAAGTCGATGTGCATCGTGGTGCCGCCAAACGCCGCCGCCTGGTGGCCGGTGAAGAAATCGTCGGACGAGGTGGTGCCACCAAACGGCATCTCCAGGTGCGTATGGACATCGATCCCGCCGGGGATAACGTACGTGCCGCTGGCGTCGATCACATTGTCGCCGCCGAACCCGCGCCCGACGGCCACGATCTGCTCGCCATCGATCAGCACATCGGCCATAAACGTGTCGCCCGCCGTGACAACCGTGCCGCCCGTGATCAGTGTGGACATGCGCGCTCCTTCGCCACAAGAGAAGCTAGAGATGGACAAGCTGAGCTTCAATCATACACCATCTGCGCCAGGCCGGGCGCGAGCCGAAGGATGATCAATAATCATAACGTATCACATGACACTTCACGGTTTGGGGAACGCCCATCCCTCGCACTATTGACGACTGACCACTCAATTAATTGATCATCGAACATTACCCAATTAATTCTTCAGTTGATGGCCGATCGATTAATTAGTAATAGTCAATTGTCAATCGTCACTTCCCACCAGCTCGGCATACTGCTCCAGGCAGCGCTCCTCCTCGCCGGACATCAGATAGATATTGAACTGATCGACGCCCACAGCGGCCAACTCGTTCAGCCGGCGCCTGTGCTCCGCCAGCGGCCCGACGATGCAGAACCGATCGACGACTTCATCGGTCACAAAGTCTGCGTTGCTGCTGCCGACCTCGGCGTGGTGAAGGTAGTCGTAGCCGGTGCGGTCGCGCACGAACGCCGTCAGCTCGGGCGGGAGCGTGGCCGGGTCGTAGCGCGAGACCAGATCGACGACGTGGTTGGAGACCAGCGCCGGGAACCAGCGGACGTGCTCGCGCGCCTCGGCCAGATCATCCGATACCCAGACCGGCGCGGCGGCCATGACTTTGATGCTCGCCGGGTCGCGCCCGGCCTCGCGCGCGCCCTCGTGGACGAACTGCATGCACCATTTGATCAGCGATGGGTCGGCGAACTGTAGGATCACCCCGTCAGCGATCCGCCCGGTCAGGTGCAGCGCCTTCGGTCCGTAGGCCGCCAGCCAGACCGGGAGCGTGGCGCTCGGATCGGCCCAGGGCAGGCGCACCGTGCGCTCGTCGTGCTCAACCTCGCCGCCCTGCACCAGGGTCTTGATCTTGCGCGTGGTGTCTTCCAGGTCCGCCAGGGTGGTCGGGCGCTTGCCGAGCACCCGCCGCGAGCTATCGCCGCGCCCGATGCCGAGATCCATGCGATTGCCCGATATCAGGTTGAGCGTCGCCAGCGTGCTCGCCGTGACCGTCAGGTCGCGCACCGCCGGGTTGGTGACGCAGGTGCCGAAGCGCATGCGCTCGGTGTTGGCCGCCATCAGCGTCAGCAGCGGGTACGGCTCATGCCACAGCACGTGTGAGTCGAAGACCCAGCCGTAGTTGAAGCCCGCGGCCTCGGCCTGCTTGGTGAGCGCCACCGCGCGCGCCGGGGGCATATCGAGCTTGAGCGTGATACCAAATTCCATAGAACCCCCGCTTCCAGAGAGCCATGTGTGTGCTGCTGCGCAGCTTCGCTGCGCAGCAGCACGAAAACTACTTCGCCGTCGCCATATCCCAGATATCGTGCGTGTAGGCCTCTTGGCTAGCCGCCTGCTTGATCACGCCAAACTTGAGCGCGGTGTCGGCGGCGTAGGTGAACAGCGTCGGCTCGAGGTAGCCGATCTTCGTATCCTTGTTGATCGGGTCGCCCCACACCAGCTTATTGACCTCGTCCATCTGCCACTTCTGCGCCTCTTTGGTCATGACGCCGGCGCTGTCCTGCTTGAGCACAATGTCGACGCAGGCGTCAGCATTATCGCGGCAGTAGGCCCAGCCCTTGAACGAAGCGCGCAGGAAGCGGGCCGCGATCTCCTTGTTCTTGGCGTCCTTGAGATAGTCAGCGGTGGTGAAGATCCCGTCCTCCGGCATCGCTGTGCCCTCGGCGTTGTAGTCCAGGATGTTAAGCTCATCGATCTTGTGGCCGGCGCTGAGCACCTGGTATAGCTCGTTGTAGGTCATCGCCGCCGCCGAGTCGACCTCTTTGTTGAGCAGCAGGTTCATATCGAAGGGCTGCTGCACCAGCGTCAGGTCTTTGTCTTTGTCCAGCTTGTACTTGCCGAGCGTTGCGAGCAGATTGTACTCGTTGCCGCCAAACCAGACCGCCACCTTCTTACCCTTGAGCGCCTCTGGAGTCGTGATGTTGCTATCTTTCCAGGAGAGCTGGCGCATGCCGGCGCGGGTGTAGACCTGTGCGATGTTGACCAGCGGCGCGCCGGTCTCGCGGGTCGCCAGCAGGCTGGCCATCCAGTCGATGCCGAACTGCGCCTGGCCGCTGGCCACCACCTGCTCGGGGACGATATCCGGACCGCCCGGAGCGATCGTCACATCGAGATTTTCATCCTTGTAGTAGCCCTGTTCCAGCGCGGCGTAGTAGCCGGCGAACTGCGCCTGCGCCACCCACTTGAGCTGGAGCGTGACTTTGTCCGGCGCGCCCATGGCAGCCATCGCGGTCGGGGCCTCAGTCGCGGCCGGCATCGCCGTCGCGGCCATCGCGGTCGGGGCCTCGGTCGCGGCGGGCGCGATGGTGGCTGCGGTGGCGGCCGGGGCGGCGGTCGGGGCGGTGGCGGCGGGTGTGCCACCACAGGCGGCGAGCAGGCTGGCGAACAGGCTGGCGAACAGCGCCAGCAGGGTCAGGAGCGCGGGGAATTTGCGTTGCTGCACAGAGAAACCTCCTTTTACCAGAAACCAGAAGCCAGTAGTAGCCAGTAGCGAGTAGGGCTCGTCGCTACCGACGCCGTCCATGCGCCATTGCGCCTGCGCCGCTCTGCGCGATTGCACCATTGCGTCTGCGCCACGCTGCGCGGTCTCATCAACTGCCCGGCATTCGCGAAGATGAGCGGAAACTACGCCTGGACTGACCAGTATCTGTGCCCATCTGTGCCTATCTGTGGACAGTCTGCCCGGCTACGCGTCAATCGTCAATCGTCGATCGTCAATTGTCAATCGACGATCGCCGCCACGGCATCGCCGCCCGCTCGATGAGCACCACGGCGGTGTAGAACAAGATACCGAGCAGACAGGCCACCACAATCGCCGACCACGCCTCGGGCATGCGCAGGATCCCAGCCTGCGACTTAATGAACACGCCGAGCGAGTTCTGCTGCCCGCCGAAGAACTCGGAGATCACCGCGCCGATCATACTCAGCGTGGTGCAGATCCGCAGCGCGTTGAACAGAAACGGCAGTGCGCTCGGGATGCGCAGTTTGGCGAAGACATCCCACTCGCTCGCGGCGTACGATCGCATCAGCGCAAGCTCCTCGGCCCGCGGCGCTATCAGCCCGCGAAAGACGTTCACTAGCGTCGGGAAGAACGTCATCACCGCCACCACCGCGATCTTGGAGTTGGCGCTGATGCTGCCGAGCCAGATCCCAAGCAGCGGCGAGAGCGCGATGATCGGCACCGCGCTCGCCGCCACCGAGAGCGGCACCAGCGCGTCGGCGATGATGCGCCAGCGGACGCACAGCGCCGCCACCAGGATCCCGAGGCCGCAGCCGATGGCGCAGCCCGCCAGCGCATTGCTGAAGGTATTGAGCCCGATCCGCAGCAGATACTCCCATCGCCCAACAAAAGTCGCGGCGATCTGGCTCGGCGCGGGCAGCAAGTACAGCGGCACGCCAAACCCGCGCACGATCCCCTCCCAGGCCAGCAGCCCGAAGGCGAATGCCGCGAGCGGTGGCAGCACGGTGGAGGCCGGATTGACAATTGACGACTGACGATCGACCATGGCGCTCTATGTCTCTTTATTGGCCACGTGCCCGTCTGCCCGGCATCAGTAGCTATCTGTGGCTATCTGTGGACAGCCCGTCTGCCCAGCATCTGTGGCTCTCTATGGACAGCCTGCCCTCAGTGCTCCATCTCCCGCAGCGCCTCGCGAATCTCGGTGGCCAGCGCGAAGAACGCCGGCGACTCGCGGGTCTCGAATGTGCGCGGGCGCGGCAGGTTCACCGGCACGATCCGATGGATCCGCCCGGGGCGCGGCGACATGACCACCACCCGGTCCGCCAGGAACACCGCCTCGGGGATACTGTGCGTCACGAAGATCACCGTCGCGCGCGGCTCAGACGTGCCCCAAATATTAATCAGCTCAAGCTGCAGCCGCTCGCGGGTGATTTCGTCGAGCGCGCCGAACGGCTCGTCCATCAGCAGGATCGACGGCGCAAACGCCAGGGCGCGGGCGATGGCGGCCCGCTGCTGCATCCCGCCGGAGAGCTGGTGCGGGTACGCCTGCTGAAAATCCTGGAGCCCAACCAGCCGCAGCATCGCGTCGGCCAGTCTGGCGCGCTCGTCTGCGCTGCGGCCCATGATCTCAAGCGGCAGCTCGACATTCTTGCGCACTGTGCGCCACTCGTACAGCACCGGCGCCTGAAACACGATGCCATAGTCGCGGTCCTTGCGCGCCTGCTCCGGCGTCTTGCCCTTAACCCGCAGCCCGCCCGCCGTCGGCCGCTCCAGATCGGCGATCAGACGCATCAGCGTGCTCTTGCCACACCCGCTCGGCCCGATCAGCGCGATGAACTCGCCCGACTCGATCGTCAGACTCACGTCGGTCAGCGCCGTCACCATGCCGCCACCGCTCGGGTAGACTTTATTGACGCGCTCGAACTCGATGATTCCCATTTTTATTGACTATTACTATTGACGATTGCACGCCGCAAAAGCCGCTCGAAATACCGACAATCGCTCATCTTCAACGATAGTCACAAATAACCACATAATACATAATCAGCAATAGAGCCCACTAGCGCAATCCTAGTAGAAATAGGATTGCAATCGTCAATCGTCAATACCGACGCCGCAGCACCAGCCACTCGACAAGCGCGATCAGCGCGTAGAACGAGACACCGAGCAGCGCCGCCACCAAGATCGCGACGTACAGCGCTGGCGGGCGCGAGTTGTAGAACTGCGCGGCGTTGAGGATCATCACGCCGATCCCCTCGCGCGCCCCGGCCGGCAGCTCGGCCACGATCGCGCCGATGATGCTCGCAGACCCGGCGATCTTGAGCGAGGTAAAGAGATACGGCAGCGAGGCGGGCAGACGCAGCTTCCAAAATGTCTGCGCCCGGCTGGCGGCGTACGAGCGCATAAGATCCATGCTCAGCGGCGAGGCGGCTCGCAGCCCGCGCAGCATGCCGATCGTGACGGGGAAGAAGGTCAGGTACGCGGCGACCACCATCTTGGCCACCCAGCTTGGCGCGCCGAGCTTGCCGAGGCCCACCACCACCATCGGCGCGATGGCGAGGATCGGCACCGTCTGCGAGCCGATTACAAATGGCAGCAGCCCGCGCTCCAGCGTCGAGATCTGTGTGAACAAGATCGCCAGCGCAAACCCCAGCAGACCGCCGAGCACAAAGCCGCCAAATGCCACCCTGAACGTCGCCCAGGCGTTGACAAACATCTGCTGCAGCAGTAGTGGCCCGCTGCCGCCCTGCGTCCGGCTCAGCATGGTCTCGCCGATCGCGCTGAGATGCGGTAGCTTCTGGTCTGAGATGGCGAACAGCAGCTTGCTCCCCTCCCACAGCGCGAGCAGCAGCAGCAGCAGCACTACGACGGGCAGCGCGCGCCGGATCGCCGGCGGCAGCGCGCGCGCGGGTGGAGCGGCAGCATCGCCGACGACATCGCCGGTGGTTTCGGGTAGCGAAATCAGCGACTCCTCCATTTCGCCGTCCTGCGGTTCACGCAGCGCTCTCATGCCACAAAATATTGCAAACTGGTTAAAGAATAGTCTAGTCGCTCGCGCCATGTTTGTCAATCGCAGCGCGCGTTGTCAATTGTCGAAGCTCAGTGGTACAATAGACCGTCCAATCTAGCGAACCCGAACTATGACTGAACAACCCAGCGATACGACAACTATTCTGGCGATCGAGACATCGTGCGATGAGACCGCAGCGGCGGTGATCCGCGGCGGACGCCAGATCATAAGCAGCGTGGTGGCCTCGCAGATCGATGAGCACCGGCGCTACGGCGGGGTTGTGCCCGAGGTGGCGGCGCGCCAGCATATCCTCGCCATCGATGGCGTGATCGCCGCCGCCCTGGAGCCGGTCGATGGCGGCTGGGACGCGATCGACGCCGTGGCGGCGACCTACGGCCCTGGGCTCACCGGCGCGCTGCTCACCGGTCTCAACGCCGCCAAGGGCGTGGCCTGGGCGCGCGAGCTGCCGCTGATCGGCGTGAACCATATCGAGGCGCATATCTACGCCAGCTGGCTCCTCCCGCCCGATCAGCCGCCAGCGCCACCGCCGGCCTTTCCGCTGATCGCGCTGGTGGTCTCCGGCGGCCACACGCTGCTCGCGCTGCTCGAAGCCCACGGCAGCTACCGGCTCCTCGGTCAGACCAAAGACGACGCAGCCGGCGAGGCGTTCGATAAAGCGGCGCGGATCATGGGCCTCGGCTTCCCAGGCGGCCCCGCCATCGAGCGCGCCGCCAGTGGCGCTCCGGGCGGCGCGGTGCTCCCGCGCGCCTGGATGCGCGACAGCTACGATTTCTCGTTCAGCGGCCTCAAGACCGCCACGCTGCACGCCGTCCGCGCCCGCCAGGATCGCGAGGCCAAGCTGCGGCCGAATGCCGACGGGACGTTGATGCCCGAGCTGCCCGATCGCTTCGCCGCGCAGCTCGCAAGCGCCTTCCAGGAGAGCGTCGTCGATGTGCTGACGGCCAAGGCCTGCGAGGCGGCGCGCGAGTTCGCCGCCACCGCGATCGTGCTGGCCGGCGGCGTGGCGGCCAACCTGCGGCTACGTCAGGAGCTGGCCCGACGCTCGCCCGTGACAGTGCTCGCGCCGGCGATCGCGCTCTGCACCGATAATGCGGCTATGATCGGCGCGGCAGCGTTCTATCGCTACGCCGCCGGGCAGCGCCACGGCTGGAACCTCGATGTTATGCCGGGCCTCCGGCTGGGAGACTGACCGATGCCCATCCCGATCCTCGATGGCCATAACGATGTGCTGCTTCGCCTCCACCGCGCCGACGCCGAGGATAACGACTCGTTCTTCGGCAGCGCCCGTGGCCACCTCGATCTGCCGCGCGCGCGCGCCGGTAGCCTGGCCGGCAGCTTCTGCGCCGTCTACATCCCCGCCGACCCGTCGCAGCCCTACCCGGACAGCGACGACGAGCTGCCACCGGCGCTCTCACTCGCCTACGCACAGCCCTACGCCCTCGCCGAGAGCGCGCTGCTGTTCCGCATCGAGGCCGAGTCGCACGGCCAGGTGCGCGTCTGCCGCACCGTCGCCGAGCTCGAAGCGGCGATCGCCGCCGGGACGTTCGCAGCGATTTGGCACATGGAGGGGGCCGAGGCGATCGATGTCCAGCTCGACGCGCTGGAGATCTTCTATCGCGCCGGTCTGCGCTCGCTCGGCCCGGTCTGGAGCCGGCCGAACGCCTTCGCCACCGGCGTGCCGTTCGCCTTCCCCAACCTGCCCGACATCGGCCCCGGCCTGACCGACGCTGGGCGCGGCCTGGTGGCCTCCTGTAACCGGCTCGGCATCATGCTCGATCTGTCGCATCTCAACGAGGCTGGCTTCTGGGATGTGGCCAAGCTGAGCAGCGCGCCGCTGATCGCCACCCACTCCAACGTCCACGCCATCTGCCCGTCGCCGCGCAACCTGACGGACAGACAGCTCGATGCCATCCGCGAGTCGGATGGGATGGTCGGCCTGAACTTCGCCGTCGTCTTTCTGCGCGAGGATGGCGCGAGGGACGCCGATACGCCGCTCGCGACAATGGTGCGCCACATCGACTACCTGGTCGAGCGCATCGGCATCGACCGCGTCGGCTTCGGCTCGGACTTCGACGGCGCGACGATCCCCAAAGCGATCGGGGACGCGGCCGGTCTGCCGGCGCTGATGGCGGCGCTCGCCGATGTCGGCTACGATCAGCCGTCGTTGGAGAAGATCGCCTACAAAAACTGGCTGCGCGTGCTGGCAAAAACCTGGAGGCAGTGAGGAGCAAGGAGCGAGCGGCACACAGCGCCGGCGCATAGAAGGGGCAGCGGCGCATGCGCGAACGATCGGCGAGACCGTGGGCTGGGGTGCCGTGTGGTGCGGTCGCGGCAAGCGTCACATTTGGGGGTGCAGGGGGCGCAGCCCCCGCCGGGGGAGCCTGAGGGGCTGGTCCCTCGGCCGGGTGCAGGGCGGAGCGCCTGCGAGGCTCCGTATAAACTCGGGCGCAGCCCCGCAGCCCCGCAGCCCTCGGCCAGAGCCGGGGTGAGGGGGCGCAGCCCCCACAGCTCTCTCGTCTCGCTGGGATCGCGCCAGAGCCGGGGTGAGGGGGCGCAGCCCCCACAGCTCTCTCGTCTCGCTGTGTCAGCAGCGAAAAAGGATCTACACTATGGAAAAAGTCCGAATCGGAATCGTCGGGATGGGCATCGGCCGCGCCAACGCCCAAGGCTACGTCAACCACCCGCGCGCCGAGGTGGCCGCCCTGTGCGACCTCAACGCCGCGGCCATGGAGGACTACGCTGGCGAGCTGCCGCGCCGCCCGTCGCTGTTCACCGACTACAAAAAGATGTGCGCCAGCGATGAGATCAACGCCGTGTTCGTCGGCACGCCGAACCAGTTCCACGTCCCGGTGGCGCTGGAAGCGGTCAGGAACGGCAAACACGTGATCGTCACCAAGCCGCTGGCGGACTCGCTGCCGGCGGCGCGATCGCTCGTCGAGGCCGCCGAGGCCGCCGGCGTGGTCAATATGATGTCGCTCAGCACCCGCTTCGGCAACGATGTGATCGCGCTCGGCAACCTGGCCCATAGCGGCGCGCTCGGTGATGTCTACTACGGCCGCGCCCGCTCGGTGCGCCGCAGCGGCATCCCTAGCTGGAACCTCGGCTTCATCTCGCAGGGCGGCGGCGCGTTCCGCGATGTCGGCGTCCACGTGCTCGACTCGGCGTGGTGGATCATGGGCATGCCGCAGCCGGTCAGCGTCTCCGGCGTGGCCGGCGCGCGCTTCGGCCCCCACGGCCGCGGCTACTGGGATTACAAGCCACAGCCGGAGCTGGCCAAAAAGTTCGACTGCGACGACTACGCCGGCGGGTTCGTCCGCTTCGCCAACGGGGCAGGGCTCCAAGTGGAGAGCTTCTGGGCCTCGCACATGCGTGAGGAGTTTCAGATCGAAATCCTCGGCGACCAGGCCGGCGTCCAGTCTCAGCCGCCGACGATGTATCAGGTCATCAATGGCACGCCCGCCGATACCGTCATCCATGTCCCAAAGCAGCCCAGCTCGTGGGTCAACATTGCCAACCACTTCATCAGCAGCGTGCTGGACGGGACGCCCTGCGGCGCGCCGCTCCGCCATGGTCTGATCATCCAGCAGATCCTTGAGGCGCTGCTGCAAAGCGCGAGCAGCGGGCGCGAAGTCGCCATTGAGCCATGAGCGCGGCGTAACCGATTATGACCACACCCCTGCAAATTCTAACCGCCGATGTTATACCGATCCAGCGTCTGCTGAGCGGTGCCGATATCCGCCAGCGGACGCTCGGCCAGTCGCTGTTTCAAAGCGGCGCGGTCTCGATCATCTCGGCCGAGCAGAGCAGCGCCTGGCTGCGCGTCACCGAGAAGTCTGGCCAAGCGTCGGTCCATATCCAGTACAACGGCTATCAGCTGACGATGGGCTGCAGCTGCCGCAACCGCTACGCCTATACGATGTGCGAGCATCGAATCGCGGCCGCAATGGCGCTGCAGAAGCATCTGACCGATAACCCGCCGACGATCTGGCGCGCCGCGATCAATCAACTCACGGCGGTCGAGGGGCGCGCGCCGAGCGCCTCGCAGGCCAGGATCGTCTTCAGCCTTCAGATGCGCCAGAACCACTACGCCATCGTGCCGTACACGCTGGCCGGCCGCCACCTCGCGATCTCCGGCATCGCCGACAACGATGCGCTCGCCACCGCGCTGGAGACCAGCCCGCTCGATGAGCTCGCCAAGCCGCTGCGGCAGCGGATCGCCCGCAGTACGTACCCCGCCGTCTCCTCCGAGACGGTCGCGGCCGCCAATCTGGCCGTCGGCAGCATGACGGCCTACAACTATGGCTACTACGGTGCGCCAGACACCGGCAACATCGACGCGGTCCTCTCGCTGCTCAGTGACGGTCTACTGTACCTCGGCGATGAGAAACAGCCGCTGCAGCGCCGCCTGCGGGTCTTCCAGGACGCCGCGAGCCTGGAGATGGAGATCGCGCGCACCGAGAGCGGCTCGCTGCATCTCACGCCCCACCTGACCCGCGCCGATGGCGTCACGCTGCCATTCGCCGATGTCGATATCGTGCTCAACCAGCCGCTCTGGCTGATCGCCGGCGACTCAATCGTCCCGATCGCCGAGCACGCCAACACCGCCAGGACACTGCTCGGCATCGGCGAGGTGACGGTGCCGCCGCGCGATGAGGCCGAGTTTCTCGACCGCTATCTGCTGCCGCTCGCCAACCGCCTGCCGCTGCGCGGCGATACCATCAGCTGGGAGGACGTCGAGCTGCCGCCGGATCCGCGCATGTATCTGAGCGAGCAGAGCGGCACGCTGCGGGCCGAGCTGCGCTTTGGCTACGGCGACTTCGAGCTGCCGTATATCAAAAATGGCCCGCCCGCCACGGTCCAGCGCATCAAAGATACCACCCGTCTGGCGCGGATCATCCGCGACCAGGACGCTGAGGATGCAGTCCACGAGACGATCGGTGCCGGCTACGGCCTCAAACGCGGCAGCTCGCCCGAGCTGTTTGCGCTGCGCGCCAATACGAAGCCGGTCGATTTCCTGCTGCACTCGGTGCCGAAGATGGCGCAGGACGGCCTGACCATCTTCGGCGAGGAGACGCTCAGCAGCTCGCGCGTCAACCGCAGCCGCCCCACCATCCAGTATAACGTCTCGTCGGGGATAGACTGGTTCGATGTCAAGGCCGATGTGATGTTTGGCGATGTTGCCGCCGACCTCAAGGACCTGCGCCGGGCGGTGCGCAAGCGCGAGAAATATGTCAAGCTGGCCGACGGGTCGCTCGGCGCGATCCCCGAGGACTGGGCCAACCAGCACCGCCATCTGCTCGGCATGGCCGAGGAGCAGAAAGATGGTACGCTGCGCCTCAACCGCGGCCATATCGCCCTGATCGAGGCCGCCATCGATGATGAGACCGTCAAGACGCAGCTCGACAAAGAGTACCGCGAGCGGCGCGAACGGCTGCGCACCTTCGCCGGCGTGGTGCAGCACGATGTCCCGCCGACATTCATCGGCACACTGCGCGACTACCAGAAAGAGGGCTTCGACTGGCTGCACTTCCTCTATGACTACGGCTTCGGCGGCTGTCTGGCGTTCGATATGGGGCTCGGCAAAACCCCAGTGACGCTGGCGTTCATCGAGTCGCTCTATCACGGCAGCCCGGAGAAGAAGGCGACGCTGGTGGTGATGCCGCGCTCGCTGCTGTTCAACTGGGAGCGCGAGGCCGAGAAGTTCACTCCCGAGCTCAGCATCTACATCCACGCCGATCAGGGGCGCGCCAACGAGATCGAGGAGTTCGACCGGCACGATGTGGTGCTGACCACCTACGGCACGATGCTGCGCGATATCGAGCTGCTGCGCCAGTATCGCTTCGACATGGTGGTCCTGGACGAGAGCCAGGCGATCAAAAATCCCATCGGCGAGACATCGCGCGCCGTCAGGCTGCTCCAGACCGATCACCGGCTGGCGCTGACCGGCACGCCGGTGGAGAACGGCACGCTCGAGCTCTGGAGCCAGTTCGCCTTCCTCAACCCAGGGCTGCTCGGCAGCATCGAGTACTTCCGCAGCGAGTTCGTCAACCCGATCGAGCGCGGCCAGGACGCCGACGTCGCCGCCACGCTCCGTCGCCTCGTCCGCCCGTTCATCCTGCGCCGCACAAAAGGCGAGGTGGCGCTCGATTTGCCGCCGCGCACCGAGCGGGTGCTGGAGACCGAGATGGAGCGCACGCAGCAGGCCTACTACACCAAGCAGCGCGACTACTACCGCAGCCTGATCCTCGGCCTGATCGAGGAGGAGGGCGTGGATAACGCTCGCATGAAGATCCTTGAGGGGCTGCTGCGGCTGCGTCAGGCCGCCAACCACCCCCGCCTGAGCGACCCGAAGTATAAAGGGGGGTCGGCTAAGTTTGAGCTGCTGTTCGAAACGATCGAGACGCTGCGCGAGGAGGGTCATAAGGCGCTGATCTTCTCGCAGTTCGTTCAGATGCTGACGATCATCCGCGAGGAGCTCGACAAGCGCGGCATCCCGTACGCCTACCTCGATGGCTCGACGCGCAATCGGCAGGGCGAGGTCGACCGCTTCCAGAACGACCCGGCGCTGCCGTTCTTCCTGATATCGCTCAAGGCTGGCGGCGTGGGCCTGAACCTGACGGCGGCCGACTACGTGATCCACGTCGACCCGTGGTGGAACCCGGCCGTCGAGCAGCAGGCGACCGACCGCACCCACCGCATCGGGCAGGATAAGCCGGTGTTCGTCTACCGGCTGGTGGTGCGCAACACCGTGGAGGAGAAGATCCTAGCCCTCCAGGACCAGAAGCGCGCGCTCGTCGAGCAGCTGATCGAGAGCGAGGGCGGGGTGTTCCGCTCGCTCAGCCGCGACGACATCGAGGCGCTGTTTAGCTAGGGCAGCCAGAGGACGGGCGAGGCGAAATCGACATCGCCCACCAGCTTCTGCTCCGGCTGACCGCCGGGGCGCCAGCGCCAGATCTCGCCAGGGTGCTCGGCCCCGCTCGCGTCGAACGGCTCGTCGCTCGGCAGATCGGCGCGCCACCCCGGCGGGAGCAGCGCGGCCAGCGCGCGGCCGTCCGGGCTCCACACCGCAGCCTGCGCCCGCGACAGTCCGCCGCGCGCCGTGCCGACCATCGCCACATCGCCGCTCGGCATCGCCTCGGTGCGGCTGCCGGCCACCGCGTAGACCGCAACTGACCAGGTATCCCAGCCGCCCCAGCCGCGCGCATCGCCCAGATTATGCTCGGTGATAGCCAGCAGCTTCCCATCAGGCGAGACCCGCGCCGGCAGCAGCCAGCCAGCCCCCTGCGCCAATGTCTTGGCGGTTCGGTCGAACGAGCTGGTGAGCTCGACCCGGTTCACATCGGTCTCGACCTGCATCCCGACGAACCGCGAGAACAGGAGCCGCTGCGAGTCCGGCGTCCACGCCGGCCCGTACACCACCAGCCCATCGCTCGGCGCGATCTGCGGCGCGCCAGTGGCAGCGATGCTCCAGCCATTTTTCCCCAGACGGTTGACCAGCCGCATCGCGTTGATATCGGTCGCCACGTCCTGCCCATCGCCCGTCCGCGTCGGCGGTGAGGCATAGGCGATGCGCCGACCATCGGGCGACAGCGCCGGGTCGCAGCCACGGTCAATAGTGGCGACGGTGCCGCTGGCGAGGTCGAGCGTCCGTACCTCGCTGCCGGCGCACCACGTCGCCCAGCCGACCCAGTCGCTCGGCGGCGCGTCGGCGAGCTGCGATGATGCGAAGACCAGCAGCGACCCGTCGGCGGCCAACGAGACGCTGCTCTCGGCGCGTGCATCGCTGGTCACCTGGCGCAGCGCGCCGCCATCGCGCCCCACCGTCCAGATATCCAGGTTTGGGCCGCGCCGCACCAGCGCCAGGCGCGCACCGTCGGCGCTGGCCACAACGCTGACCACGTCGCTGGCGATCTGCCGCTCGGCGCGCGTCGCCGGGTTGAACGCCAGCAGCGCCGAGCGCCGCAGGAACAGGATCTCGCCGCCCGACCCAGCGCTCGGCGCGGGGGTGGGAGCGACACTCGTCGGCGCGGCGGTCGACTCTGGTGGCGCGGTCGCGGGACCGACGCTCGTCGGCGCGGCGGTCGGCTCCGGCAGCGAAGTCGCGGGAGGCGCAGTAATTGGGGCGGTGGTTGGCACACGCGTCGGTGCTGACAACGATGTTGCTACTGAGGCAGCGGTAGCCACCACAGCCGAGGGTCGCGGCGCTGTAGGCTGGGTGGTGCGCGTCCGCAGCGGCGGGAGTGTCGCGCCGCTGGTGGCTGGCGAAACCTGGGCGCACCCAGCGAGCAACAGCGCCAGCAACACACCGGCGATTCGAGCGTTGTCCATGCCATACCTCCCTCTTTGCGATACGACCCATTGTAGCATCTGGGGCACACTGGCCGCTGGAGCGAATGTGAAGCCGAGATGACACTCAGATTGCGGGAAGGTGGCCGCTACGATGGCCGGTGGTAGGGCGGGTCGTGACGTATCGGTAGGTCGTAATGCGGCGGTAACGCGGGGAGGCTAGAATAACAGTATGACAGAAACGTCATAAAACGGAGCATCATCCATGCCATCATCTTCCACCGCTCTGATCGATCGCAGCACCGCCGCACTTCGCGCTGGCGACCGCCAACTGGCCACCGCGCTGCTCGCACAGGCGGTGGCCGCCGACCCAGCCAACGAGCAGGGCTGGCTCTTGCTCTCAGGTGCGCTGGAGACCGCCGAGCAGCGGCGCTACTGCCTCCAGCGTGCGCTCGCGATCGCGCAAGACAACGAGGCGGCCCTGCGCGGGCTGCGCGCGATCGAAGGCGAGCGCACACCGCAGAGCGCGCCCATCATCGCGCCGGAGCTCGATAGCGACGCGGCGGTAAATGCCCCAACGTCGGCGGTTGCCAGCGTCCCAGCGGTCTCCGATCTGACGCATCGGCTGGCGGCGGCCCAGCGTAGGCGCGAGAGCGACCCGAGCGTGCGCAGACGCGAGTCCAGCCCGGATCTCAGCGATCTGCGCCGAGCCATATCAGATCCGTCCATTGCAGTAGAGACCGTAGCGCCAGACACGCGTGGCATAGCCGAGCCCACTCCATCGATAACATCTGCGCCAGCCGCGATACCCGAGCTAGCCACGATCGTCGCGCCGATCGGAGGGCGCAGGCGCCAGATCGCACCGCCGCCGATCGCGCTCCACGCAATTGTGCTGACCGATCCGGTGCTTGAGGAGCTAGTGCCGGCCTCTGAGGAGGAGATCGCACGGCGCAAGCTGGCGCAGATCCTCACGCGGGCCCACGGCGAGCGCTGCTCGCCACAGCTTCGCCGGATCAAACATGCTCATCGGCTCCACCCTGCAACGATCGTGCGTCGGATGGGCACCCTGGCCGGCTGGAGCGCACTCAGCACCCTGCTGTTCGCCCTCTTGATCCGTCTCTAAGACAGCAAGACAGCCGTGGGGCGCAGCACCACTGCGCCCCACGCTGATTCCCCTGTGCGCAGCTCCAGCTCACGAGCGCCGCCGCGCCACTGCAATCGCCGCAGCCGCGAGCGCGCCGCCAAACGCCGCGCCAGCCCACAGCCGCCCGTTGCCGCGCCGGTCGGCAAGGATCTGCTTTGCGGTGTTGTGCCCGCTGGCGGCGAACACCCCGCCGCCTGGGTGGGTCGATGCGCCGGTCAGATACAGCCCGCCGATCGGCGTCCGGTACTGCGAGAGCTCGGGCAGCGGGCGAAAGCTGAACATCTGATCGAACGACATCTCGATGTGCATCACGTTGCCGCGCAGCAGCCCCAGCCGCCGCTCGATATCCAGCGGGCTCTGAATGAACCGCTCGGTGATCTTGCCGCGCATATTTGGCGCATGGCGATACAGTACCTCTACAATGTCGTCGGCCACCCGCTCGCGGATATCGTCCCACTGCATGCCATCGGCCAGCTCGTAGGGGAAGTACTGCGCCCAGAGAAAGACCGTGTGCTTGCCGGGCGGCGCCACGTCAGGGTCGATCGCGCTGAACGTCATGCTGATCACCGCCGGGTCGCGCGATGGCAGACCGCGCTGGTAATCCGCAAATGCGTTGCGCAAGTACTGCACCGATGGGCAGAGCATCTGCAAGCCATGGTGACTCTCGTGCGGCAGCCCCCCAGACGGCGCGCCGAGGTAATCTGGCAGCTCGTCTGCGGCGCAGCGCACCGTCATACCAAACCCATTGCCGATACGGATATTGCGGATGCGCTGGCCCATGCCGGCCGGCAGGTGCTCCTCGCCGACCATACCGAGCATGGTGGTCACGACGTGGGCGTTGGAGACGACGAGCGGGGCGGAGATCTCATCGCCGCTTTCGAGGCGCACCCCGGTGACTTTGCCGCCGGCGATCAGAATCTTGGCCACGGCCGCGTCGAGCCGCACCGCGCCGCCGGCCGCAGTCAGTGAGCGGGCCATCGCCTGCGTCAGCATCCCCGATCCGCCGCGCGGGTGTTTGGCACCGGTGTGGTGCATCATCGCGTACCAGCCAAGAAAATCGCCGGCCGCCAGCTCGTCTGGGCCGGGGCCGCTCTGCGCGCCAAGCCAGGCGAAGAACGCGCGCATCGGCTCGCTCTCAAAATGCTCGTTGATCAGCTGCCCGTAGGAGGTGAAGATCCGACGCGTAGTCTCAAACGTCTCGCGGTAGCGGCCGGATTTGATCTGCGCCCGCGTCACGCCGCCGATCAGCCGCAGCATATCCGGCGGGTGCAAGAATGCATCGAAGATCGACTCGTTGATCGGCAGCCAGTACTCGACGAACTTGCGATAGTTCTCGGCGTCGCGCGGCGCCACGCGAGCGATCGACTCGCAGGTCTTGTCCAGGTCGCGGTACAGCCCGATCGCCCCCGATCCGTCCAGCAGGGGGTAGTAGGCATACGGGTCCATGTCGATATAGTCGAGGCCGTACTTTTCGAGCTCAAGATCGCCGATCACCGGGGTGTTGTGGATCATGATATGCGCGGAAGACCCGACGTCGATCTTATAGCCGGGGATCACCTCCTCGGTGACGACCGCACCGCCGACGATCGGGCGGCGCTCGAGGACGATGGTGCGTAGCCCGGAGCGCTGCAGATAGCCGGCGCAGGCCAGACCGTTGTGGCCGCCGCCGACGACGATCGCGTCGTAGTCATATCGCTGGGGCATGAAGTTCCTTACAAAGTTTCGTCTGGCGAGC
>JAYUUK010000497.1:0-2525 GCA_043754595.1 Roseiflexaceae bacterium
CCGGCAGGCCGCCTGAGCAGCAGCCCGTTCGTCCCGTCGTCCATCGATCGCGCCACCGCCGTCTGTGCCGCCACCCCCACCAGCTCCCCAATCTCGGCCGGCGTCGCCAGCGGGACATCGCCTGGCAGCACCAGCAGCGCGTCGGCGGCGAGGTGGGCCGACGCCTGCACCAGCGCGCCGTTGAGGTCGCCGGCGGCGTCGCGCAGCGTCAGCGCCCCGCAGCGCTCGGCCAGTGCCAGCGCTGCCGCATCGCCGCTGACCACCAGCGCCCGCCCGATGGCGGGCGTGGCGGCCAGCGCCGCCAGCACATCTTCGAGCATCGCCAGCGCCAAGTCGCGGCGCTCGGCCGGCGCGAGCACCTCGGCCAGCCGCGATTTGGCGTCGCCGAGCGATTTGACCGGCACGACTGCGCGGATCACGCTGCGCCGCTCGCCAGGGCGAGCGCCGCCTGCGCCAGAGCGCGCTTCTCGGCCGGGCCGCGCATCAGCGTATCCATCACCGTAACATCCATTCCCAGCGCGCGGATGGGCGCCGCCAGATCGCGGTCGGCGTCGTCGATAACCATGCCATCCACGAGGCCGGCGTAGCACTGCGCCACGCCGAGCGCGCTGACCGCGTAGCCCTTGCCGCGCATCAGCGGCGCGGCCGGCCCCTTGACCGCCGCTCCGCCGATGATCGGGCTGACCGCGATAACCCTGGCCCGCGCCGCATTGAGCGCCGCGCGCATCCCAGGTACGGCCAGGATCGTCCCGACGCTGACGATCGGGTTGGACGGGGCGATCAGGATGGCGTCGGCCTCGGCGATCGCCGCCAGCACCTCGGGCGTCGGCCGCGCAGCCTCCGCGCCGACGAACGCCACATCCAGCACTTCATCTTGCATATGGCGCTTGACCAGATACTCCTGAAAGTGAAATCGGCCGGCCGGCGTGTCGATATGGGTCGCCACTGGGTCATCGGTCATCGGCAGGATCCGCGCCGCCACGCCGAGCGCGCGCCTGATAGCATCGGCGATCTGCGTCGGCGTCCGCCCGGCGGCAGCCAGCTCGTGGCGCCTGATGTGCGTCGCCAGGTCTTTGTCGCCAAGCTTGAACCAGGTGTCGCTCCCCAGGCGGGTCAGCGCATCCAGCGTGGCCGTCGTGTCGCCCACCACCCCCCAGCCCTGCGCCACATCCACCATCCCGGCCAGCGTGTAGGTCACGATGTCCACGTCGGGCGAGACCAGCAGCCCGTGGAACACCCGGTCGTCGCCGGTGTTAATCACCGCCGCCACCGTCTCCGGCGCCACGCATTGCACCACACCTTCGAGAAAGCGGGCCGCGCCAACCCCGCCAGCAAGCACAACGATTGTCATACGTACGCTCTCGCTCCTCCTGCCGATACCACAGGGGGGTATTATACCACCGCCACACCGCCCGTACGGGCGAAGCAAGCGCAGGCATCGCTGCGCTTCCGGGACGCTGTGACAGTGGCGCTTCGCCGCCGGTCTATAGCAGCGTCCCGGAAGCTGATCGCCCACGCGCTTCGCCGCGCCGCCATCGCCCCTGCTTTGCCGCGCCTAACTCTATCTGTTATACTTATCACAGATGCAGATCGGGGCCGCTGCGCCCCCACGCCGTGCGCGCGCCGCGCCCTCGCCAGCAGAATAATCAATGTACGACCAGCGCTATATTCGTAATTTTTCGATCATCGCCCACGTGGACCACGGTAAGACGACCCTCTCTGACCGCCTGCTTGAGACGACCCACACCGTGGCCGACCGCGACCGGCGCGAGCAGCACCTCGATACGCTCGACCTCGAGCGCGAGAAGGGCATCACTATCAAGCTCAAGCCGGTGCGGATGCTGTATAACGCCCGCGATGGCCATACCTACCTGCTCAATCTGATCGACTCGCCCGGCCACGTGGATTTCTCCTACGAGGTCTCCCGCGCGCTCGCCGCCGGCGAGGGCGCGGTGCTCGTCGTCGATGCCGCCCAGGGCATCGAGGCCCAGACGCTCGCCAATGTCTACCTCGCCGTCGATAACAACCTTGAGATCGTCCCGGTGCTCAACAAGATCGATCTGCCGGGCGCCAACCCGGACTTCGTGGCGCAAGAGATCGAGACCGTGCTCGGGTTGCCCGCCGAGGACGTGCAGCGGGTCTCGGCCAAGCTGGGCATTGGCATCGATGACCTGCTCGAAGCGATCGTCCGCGTCGTGCCGCCGCCAGTCGGCGACCCGGACAAGCCGCTGCGGGCGCTGATCTTCGACAGCCACTACGATGCCTACAAGGGCGTCATCGCCTACATCCGCGTGATCGACGGCAGCGTTCGCGCCACCGACCGGATTACGATGATGGCCTCCAACGCCAGCGCAGACGCGCTCGAGATCGGGGCGTTTCACCCTGGTATGCTGCCGCTCGATGTCCTCGGGCCCGGCGAGGTCGGCTATGTCGCCACCGGCCTCAAGCAGATCGGCGAGGTGCAGGTCGGCGATACAATCACGCTCGCCAAGAACCCATCCGACGCGCCCCTGCCGGGCTACCGC
>JAYUUK010000498.1:0-2522 GCA_043754595.1 Roseiflexaceae bacterium
GCGATCCTCAACGATACGCACAGTCGCTTGAAGAGCCGTGTCGAGATCGCCTGTCATGGAATGTTCCTCGATACACTCAGCACGAACGCAATTGGTACACTCCCAGACATAGCCAGGCTTACGACACGTACAGGTGCTCTGTTCGGCACAACGCTCGACGATCTTATCATCTGCCCCAAGCCACATGTTGCTTCCTGGCGTATCGATCTGGTCAGCGCAACACAGGATTGCTGTGTGAACGCAGCACTTTGCCACGTCAAGCATCTACCGGGTGTCGCCAAACCCCGGCGTCTCGCTGCGCTCGAAGAGATCACTGATGCGCTCCAGCAGGTCGCTCGTGAGCACGACGATGAGACCACCGCAACCGTCGCGACCCAGTATATCCTGCAGATCACCAAGCGCTACGCCCAACTGCTCCAGCCGCGCATTGAAGACTACCGCCAGTGGATCCGTGAGCGGCTGGAGATCGACGACGTGTTCGACACAACACCACTCCTGAACCATGCACAGCGCGAAACACTCGCACTCGCGCGCTTCCTCTGGGAGCAGATCGAGCATATTCAGGCGACGAACTTTGCTGGGCCAGTGCTGCTGTTCACCGGTGTGCTGGAAGAGGTGACACGCATCACGCTCTACCAGCATAGCCCACCGCTGCGTGACGGAACCGGTAGGCAGCTTATGCAGACATTAGGCACAATCGGCAACTGCAAAGGATTTGGTGGTACAAACTGGGTGATATTAGAAGACGCGATTGTGCAGAAGCAGCATTGGGACGCGCAGATCGCTCCCCAACAACAGCTCCACTTCAGCGACTGGATCGACATGGTTCGGAAGATCACGTTTATCCGCAATGATGCGGCGCACAAAGCAAATGTCGAACTTAAAACGTTCCAATCGCTCGTCAGCCTCTACTTCGGTAGCGCACGTACCGGCATTGGTGTCTTGAACGGGTTGCTCCTGGCATGGCGCGCCGAAAGCCCGCAGTGAGCCTCACTCAGTTCACGGGCTTCACTCCGGAGCAGCGACGTATAGCGTCCGGTCGTTCCCGAGTTACTCGGCTGGCTTTTAGCCGTAGTGCTGCGTAAGGCCTTCCGCAGTCTTGCGAAACAGTGCGACTAATTCCGCCGGCGCTTCGACCAGGCACGCATCGCCATACCGCAAAAGGACCTGGCGCGTCTGCCACAGATTGGTCACCGTCGCCCTCACCGTCGCGCTCCCGTCCGCGTGGTAGTCGATTTGCGTGTGTGGGAAGTATGCAGCCACGTCATGTCGTCGCGCCACGGCCGGCAGCAAGCGGTAGCGGAGCGCGAACGTGCGCGGCTGACGACGCTCGGGCGGCAGCATTGTCGGCAGCACATCAGCCGAGCCGGCCACAATTCGGTCGAGCCGATAGTCGATCGCTGCGTCGAGCATCTCCCCGCCGCGCGGCTGCACGTCGAGCAGCGTCGCGTCCAGGTAGAGGTGTCCCTCCGAACGGAAGAAGATCCCGTAGGGTGCCACGCGGTGGCGACGTGGGACTGTCGTATCAAAGGTGCTCAGATACCGGAAGACGAGTTCCCGGCGCTCGTCGATCGCACGCTTGACTGCCGTAAGCACCGCCGGATCAATATGGCCGCTGCCGTGCGTTGGGAGACTGAGGCGCGCCGCCGCGCGGCGACGCTGCGCGTGCCCCTGACGTCCCTCGGGAAGCAAGCGCACCACCTGATCCAACAGTGTCCGGATATTGGCAAGCTCAGGGAGCGCCGCACCCGGCGGGAAGCTGGCATTGAGAAACGCCAGAGCCTCCAGCGCCACATCAGTCAGGTCAAGCAGCGCCAATTCGCCCAGTTCCTCAAGCGTGTAGCCACCGGCGTCGCGTCGGTAGACGATCTGGCAGCCATACTCGGCTTTCAGCGCGTCGAGGTCGTGCTTGAGCGCGGCGGCAGCTGCCGGCGGGTAGCCCTCATCGCCGAGCTCGCCCTGCACCGCAGCGATCAGCATCTCGCCGGTGGCTGGGCCACGCAGGAGTAGCCGAACCAGCAGCAGACGCCGCCGAAATGTGAGCTGGGATGAGCGCTTGGTGCCGCCAGTTTGTCGTGTCATGGTCGTGTGACTCGAAGAACGGTGTGGTACACCATGAGTATAGCACGCGCCGCTGCCAGGCTCGGCACACCGGCCAGTGCCGGTGTCGCCGCGCGGATCAGTGCCTCCAGAGTCTGGGCATCATCGCCCCAGCCCTGCGCTTCGTTGAGCTCCTGAGCCAACGGCAGCCAGCACTCGAGCAGACGGAGCAGCTCGTTGGTATCTTGGCCTGACACGGTCATTTCCCTTTCAGCGGTGCCCGCCGCACAGACCTAGACACTCCCATTGCATGAGGCAATTGTGTAGGCGCCGGTCGAGGTTGACTTCTTGATCACAACACCATTCAGCAGGATCTCGCAGGTGACCGAGACGAACTGGCCGCTCCGTGCGCTCAACGACTGCTCCCAAGGAAGACTGACTGCCGCCTGCTGCTCGATGCCGCCCGACGCATTGGTATAGGT
>JAYUUK010000499.1:0-7407 GCA_043754595.1 Roseiflexaceae bacterium
GCTGCCCGATGTGATCCTCGGTGACACGCGCGCCGCCGACGCGCCAGCCGCCATGCAGCAGCAGGCGATGACGTGTCTCGGTAATAGCTGAGTCGCAGCGATGTGACATTCTGCGTATAATAGAGAGATCCGGCGGGCAGCTATGCGCCGGGCGGCGGTGAGAACCGAGAAGGGAACAAACCGATGCGCATCGTACTTTTTATCGTGATGGGCGCCCTGGCGCTGCTGCTGGTGTTGTTTGGCGTGCAGAACCCTGGGCAGGTCGAAGTCTCATTTCTGAGCTTCAACAGCGGCAAGATCTCGCTCTCGCTGTTGGTAATCGGCGCGGCGATCGTCGGCGGCGTGATCGTCGGCATGTTCTCGCTGGTGAACGCGGTGCAGCGCAGGGTGCGCGATCGCGGCAACAAGAAGCGCATAAACGAGATGACCGTGACGACGCGGACGCTCCAGGAGCGGGTCGTGCTGCTCGAACGCGAGAACGTCCGCCTGAAAGCAGCAGCGTCGATGGCGACGCAGCAGTTCGCCCAGCCACCGATTCCATTTCAGCCGCCCAACCAGCCACAGCCGGCCCAAGCGCCGCAGCAGGCCAAGCCAGCCGATAAAACGCAGTCGCGGGTCACCGGGATTTTTGGCAAGAAGTAGCCGTGCGGGCATGACTCAGACCGATCACTTGCGCCAGTCGTAAAGTATGATACCATCGCGGCATCGACGATGATGAGCTGCTATTGTGGCGAACGCGCCCCGGGTAGCTGCCGCTGCGGTGTGGTGCAAGCGATAAGGAAAAATCATGCTCAAAGGCTTCCGTGACTTCGTGCTGCGTGGAAACGTCATCGACCTCGCAGTCGGTGTGATCATCGGTGCCGCATTCGGTGCAGTCGTAACGTCGCTCGTCGAAAATATCCTCACACCAATCATCGGCACTATCGGCGGTAATCCCGCTTTCAGTACGGTTATGCTCGGCCCGCTGAAAATTGGCCTATTCATCAACTCGGTCATCAGCTTCCTGCTGATCGCCTTCGCACTCTATTTCTTTATCGTTGTGCCCATGAACCGGCTGATGTCATCTCTCAAGAAGGAAGAGGCCGTCGCCCCGCCCGCCCCGACGATGGACCAGAAGCTGCTGACCGAGATCCGCGACCTGCTCGCCAAGCAGTAGCTCGCTCCGATAGTAAAAACGGCCGCGCGCTCGGGTGAGCGCGCGGCCGTTTGGCTCCATTCGCTGGCTACGCCTCGTCGCTGAACAGCGGCGTGCTCAGGTAGCGCTCGCCGTTGCTGGCCGAGATGAAGACGATCATCTTGCCGGCGTTCTCCGGTCGGCGCGCCACCTGCAGCGCGGCGTAGGCGGCGGCGCCGGAGCTGATGCCGACCATCAGACCCTCCTCTTTCGCCAGCCGGCGCGCTGTCTCAAAAGCGTTATCGTTCGAGACCTGGATGACCTCGTCGTAAGAGTGGGTGTTGAGCACATCCGGCACGAATCCAGCGCCAATGCCCTGGATCTTATGCGGGCCAGGCTTGCCGCCGGAGAGTATCGGCGAGGCCTCTGGCTCGATGGCGATAGCCTGAAACGACGGCTTCCTGGCCTTGATGACCTCAGAGATGCCGGTGATCGTGCCGCCGGTGCCGACGCCGGCGATCAGGATGTCGATCTGACCGTCGGTGTCGTTCCAGAGTTCCTCGGCGGTGGTGTGGCGATGGACCTCGGGGTTGGCCGGGTTCTTGAATTGCTGCGGCATGAAGGCATTTGGCGTCTCGGCGGTGATCGCCTCGGCGCGGGCGATGGCGCCGCGCATGCCCTCTGCACCTGGCGTGAGCACTAGGTCAGCGCCGAAGCCGCGCAGCAGCTTGCGTCGCTCGATGCTCATCGTCTCAGGCATCGTCAGGATCATCCGATAGCCCTTAGCCGCCGCCACAAACGCCAGGCCAATACCGGTGTTGCCGCTCGTCGGCTCGACGATCACGGTCTGCCCTGGGACGATCTTTCCATCGCGCTCGGCGGCCTCAATCATCGCCAGGCCGATGCGGTCTTTGACGCTCCCAGCCGGGTTGAACCACTCCAGCTTAGCGAGCACCGTCGCCTGTGTATCGTTGAGCTTGCCGAGCTTGACAAGCGGCGTGCCGCCCACCAGCTGTGTGATATTATCATAGATCCGTGCCATTGTCGCCTCTTTCTGAAATTTGTTGCGCGATTTGGTTAATTATAGTCGCTGCGCTGGCGAGCGTCAAGACACGTATGGAATGGCGCATCGGGTGTGGCGCATCGGACGCCGAGGCGCTCGACACGATCGCGCTCTGGGAGCGGCTGACGAGGCCAGACTGATGCCCGTAGCTCACGCGCGAGCGAGGCGCTGCGCGGCCGCGTGCAGCGCCTCGACGCCGGCGGCGAGGTGCTCAGGCGCGGTGTCCTCCTCGGGGCAGTGGCTGCGTCCGCCGATGCTCGGCACAAAGATCATGCCGGCCGGGGCGACGAGCGCCAGGTGGCCGCTGTCATGCCCGGCCCCGCTCGGCAGCACGGCCGCGCGCCGGTCGATGCTGCGGCACGCGGCCAGGATCTCTTCCAGCAGCCAGGGCGGGGGTGTGGCTGGCGCAGCGTCGGTGGTGGTCTCGATGATGAAGTCAACCCCGCGTCGCTGGCAGCCAAGCACTGTCGCGGCGCGCCAGTCGTGCCATAGCCGCTCGATCTCGGCGCTGTCCAGCGAACGCATCTCGGCGGTGAGGCGCACCACGCCTGGGACGACGTTACCCTGGTTGGGGCTGACCAGCAGATGCCCCACAGTGCCGACTGTGCCTGGCATATCGCCGGCGAGCCGCTCCAGCATGAGGATCGACTCGGCGGCGGCGGCGAGCGCATCGTGACGCCGACCCATCGGCGCGGTGCCGGCGTGGTCCGGGCGGCCGGTGAGCTTCGCCGCGCTGCGGCGGATCCCGACGATCCCGCTGACCGCCCCGAGCGCGATACCATCGGCTTCGAGCACCGGGCCCTGCTCAATGTGCAGTTCAAGGCAGGCGTGGACCCGCCCAGCAGCCCACAGCGGCCCTTCTGCGAGCAGCGACGGATCGCCGCCGCACGCCGCAATAGCATCGGCCAGCGTCGTGTCGCCCAGACGCCGCGCCAGCCACGCCGCGTCGAGCCCATGCGTGAGCGCCCGGCTACCGACGCATGAGACGCCGAAATCGTTGGCCTCCTCGGCCAGATAATCGGCGACCAACAGCGGCCGTTCCAGCGCGACCCCATCTTCGGCCAGCGACCGTACAACTTCGAGCGCACCAAGCACGCCGAGTGCTCCATCGAGCCAGCCGCCGTTGGCGACCGTGTCAGAGTGCGAGCCGAGCACAAGTGGCGGCAGCTCGCGCATCCCGGCGCGCAGCCCGAACAGATTGCCGGCCGCATCGATGCTCGTCGTGAGCCGCGCGTCCTCCAAGCGACCGCGCAACCACTCGCGACCGCGTAGGTACGTGGTCGATGGGAAGCGGCGAGTGACGCCGGGACCGGCATCGCTGATCGCCGCGAGGTCGCGCAGGTCGCGCAGCAGACGTTCCAGATTCAGGCGATCACCTCAAGTCATTCCTTCTTTTGCGAGCGGCGCTGCCCAAGCACCACGCCGACCACAAACCCGGTCAGCGTGGCGATAGCGCCACCCTTGCGCACCACCGTCGGCGTATCGCTCGGCTCGTCGGCCGCGCCACCGAGTCCGAGCGCTGCGCGCTCGCTGTCGGGGAGCGCCTGTGCATTCTCGGCCGGAACAATCTTCGAGCCGCGATGCTTCGCAAAGATTTGGGCAAACTCGGCCCCGAAAAACATGATCTGCGCCGAGTAGTAGACCCAGAGTAACACGACGACCAACGAGCCAGCCGCGCCGTACGTCGAGCTAAACGTGCCGCGGCCGAGATACTGCGCCAGGATGAAGCGGCCGACCGAGAATAGCACGCCGGTTAGAATCGCGCCAGGCCAGACATCGCGCCAGGCTATCTTTACATCCGGCACATATTTAAAGATCAGACCGAACAGACCGATGGTGATACCGAGCGAGATGACAAAGTTTAGTAGCTCCCAGACCCAGTCTGCACCGGATATGATGCCCGAAAAATAGCCAGTGATGGCCGCCAGCACCGCCGAGAGCAGGAGCGAGACCAGCAGCAGAAAGCCGGTGCTAAGCACCATCGAGAAGGAGAAAAAGCGCTGCTTGATGATCGCCATAATCGGTTGGTTCGGCTTCACTTTCACTTCCCAGATCGTGTTGAGCGAATCTTGGAGCTGGCCGAAGAAGCCCGCCGCGCCGAAAAGCAGCGTCACGACGCCGATGATCGTCGCCACGATCCCCGAGGCTGGCGCGCTGGCGCTTTTAATCATGGTCTGCACCGCCTCGGCACCGCTCTGGCCCAAAAAGCCTTTGAGCTGATCGAACACCTGACCCTCGACCCCATCGCGGCCGAAGAACAGCCCGGCGATAGCGATCGCGATGACCAGCAGCGGCGCGAGAGAGAAGATCGTGTAGTAGGCCAACGCCGCCGCTTGCTGCGGTGCCTTATCGCCGTTCCAGTCGTCGAATGTCTGCTTGAGCAGCGTGCCGATCTGCTTGATGTCCATTAACTTCCTCGTCGATCATTCATTATGACATAACCTTTCAAGGCAAGAATCATACCTCATATCGGCTCGGCTTCCCTCGCTCGATATATAGCTGCAAACATATGCTAGAATAGCCCATGCGTTCGCTTTATCATGTCGTCGTGGGTTCGATGCCGAACAGATTCGGCAGGTGTATCGCTTCATCGACACACTGATGCATCTTCCAGAGAGTATCGAGGAGCAAGTGCATGCACGTATTAGGCAATACGAGGAGGAGCAAGCCGTGACGTATATTACATCGGCGGAGCGCGTTGGGCGGCAAATTGGCTATGTCGAAGGCCACGAGCAAGGGCTGGAGCAAGGGCTGGAGCAAGGGCTGATGCGTGGCTGGCGCGCCGCGATCGATATTAAATTTGGCGAGGTGACGCCGACGATCGATGAGGAGCTGCGCCGGCTGGTACGCCTCATCGATAGCGAGACGCTTACCACGCTGGTCAAGGGCGCAGCGACGCTCGAACTGCTTGAGCAGTCGTTCGCTGAGACGATCGACGCTAGAACGATGTAACGCGCACGCTCCGTCTCATGCGCTCCCCTTGGATCCCCCGCTCCAGCGCGGGAAGAGGTCGGGGGGAGCCTCGATGTCAAACTGATCCAGGATGCGCCCGACGGTCTGGTCGACGATCGCCTCGATGCTCGCCGGCCGAGTGTAGAACGCCGGCATCGGCGGCATAATCGTCGCGCCATACTCGGCGAGCTGCGTCAGCGAGCGTAGATGGCCGAGATGGAGCGGCGTC
The DNA here is from genome assembly GCA_043754595.1 of Roseiflexaceae bacterium. Taxonomy (GTDB): domain Bacteria; phylum Chloroflexota; class Chloroflexia; order Chloroflexales; family Roseiflexaceae; genus JAYUUK01. The sequence continues at coordinate 5,359 of JAYUUK010000499.1, forward strand.
TCGCGCACCACCAGCACCAGGCGGCGGCGCTCTTTGAGCGTCACATCGGCGGCGCGGGTCAGCAGGTTATCGGTGAAGCTGGTGACGAGCGCGCCGACGGTTTTCATCGTACACGGCACCACCACCATGCCAATCGTGCGAAACGAGCCGCTGGAGATCGCCGCCGCCACATCGCCGATCTTGTAGGTCACATCGGCGAGCGCCTCGACATCGCGCGGGGTCACGTCGGTCTCAAGCGCGATCGTCTCGCGGGCCGCGCGGGTCAGCACCAGATGCGTTTCGACACCGCCGATCTGCCGCAGCAGCGCGAGCAGCCGGATCCCATAGATCGCGCCGGTCGAGCCGGTGATGCCGACGATAAGCCGCTTGGTCATGCTATCACTCCGGTTACTGGTGCTCAGCAGCCGCTTTAGTGGCCTGCGTAGGCGAGGAGAACCTGGCTTGCTTATGGCGGCGCAGCACCGCCGGAGGTTGCGCGTCCAGCCCCTACGTTGCATCATCGCCCGATCGGCCGCTATCTATTGAGCCGCAAGAAAGCGGCCACTGCCGCGCTCGGCGTAGACCTGCCCATCGGCGTAGACCACGCGCCCGCCGGCGATCGTGGCGAATACCGCGCCGCGGAAGCGCATGTCAAGGTACAGCCGGTCCACATCGCGTGCCTGGCTAACCATGCGGTCATAGCTCAGCGTCGAGCTGCCGCGCGGGTCGTAGAGGCACAGATCCGCATCGGCACCCACGGCGATCGCACCTTTGCGTCCACTGAGGCCAAAGACTCGCGCCGGGGCCGCAGCGATTAACTCGACGGCCCGCTCCAGCGACAGACGCCCATCGAGCGCCGCCGAGATCATGGACGGCAGCAGCGTCTGGACGCCCGGCGCGCCGGACGGCGCGCGCCACAGATCATCGCGGCCGCGCTCTTTCTCCTCCAGCAGATACGTCGAGTGGTCGGTGGTCACGAGATCGATCGTGCCATCGGCGATCCCTCCCCACAGCGCCGCCCGGTCGTCTGCGCTGCGGATCGGCGGGTTGATCTTGGCAAACGCCCCGAGCCTGCGCACGTCGGCTTCGTCAAAAAATAGATAGTGTGGGCAGGTCTCGGCGGTCACGTCCACCCCGGCTCGGCGGTAGCGCCTGACGATATCGAGCGCTGCACGGCAGCTCACATGCGCCACGTGGACCGGCGCGCTGGCGGCCTCGGCGAGCGTCAGCAGCCGCGCCACCGCCAGCGCCTCGACGATCGGCGGGCGCGACTCAGCGTGGGCGGCGATATCGGTTCGCCCGGTGGCGCGCAGCCGCGCCAGACCAGACTCCAGCAGCGCGTCGTCTTCGCAGTGAACCACGAGCCGCCGCCCGGTCTGCCGCGTCAGAGTCAGCGCCGCCAGCAGGTCATCGTCGTTCGGCAGGCAGATACCAATAAACTCATCGTCGCGGCCGAGTGGGGCGCGGTGCATGAAGATTTTGAACGCGATCGCGCCGGCGTTGGCCATCCCACGCACGTCGGTCTCGATCAGCGTGCCTGGCGCGCCGTAGAGCGCCACATCGATCACCGCCTGCTGCTCGATCAGGCGGCGGCGGTTGGCGAAGATCGCCGGCGTGGCGCAGCCCGGTTTAGAGATCGGCATCTCGAACACGGTGGTCACGCCGCCAGCTGCCGCCGCGCGGGTCTCGCTGAAAAAATCGCCGCGCGCATCGTAGCCGGGGGTGCGACAGTGGAAGTGGGTGTCGATAGCACCGGGGAGCAGCAGCAGACCGTCTGCGTCAAGCGTGCGTGTGGCCGGCGGCAGGTAGCCAGGCGCGGCGATCAGCGCTATCCTGCCGCCATCGATCGCCACGTCGGCGCGCGCCCGGCCGCTAGCGTTGACGAGCGTCCCGTTGATGATCGCAAGCTCCATCTATTCCTCCAGGTGAAAAACAGCGCATTTGTCGCAGTCTTGTCACCTGCTTGTACGTACCAACCAGCGATGTGTATGTTACGATAAACCAATTGACATGCGGTTGGAGGAGCAGGTATGGAGCCCATGATACAGCCATCGATCGCGCTGATGAACC
>JAYUUK010000500.1:0-22382 GCA_043754595.1 Roseiflexaceae bacterium
GGGCTGCCGTGGGCGATCATCACCTGCGCATCGACCCCGGCGCTCGGCGGCAGCGAGCTGAGGAACGCCCGTCGCTCATCGTCGAGTTGCGCACCATTCCAGAGGTTGGCGGTCCGCGCCTCGGGGTTGAAGTCGCTCAGGTCGACCAGGCCGAGACAGGCAAGATCGTGGTTGCCGGCGATCATCTGCGCCGCGCGCTCGCGCATCAGCGTCAGACACTCGTTGGGGCGCGGCCCATAGCCGATGGTATCGCCAAGGTTCCAGACCGCATCGACGCCGGGCGCATCGGCCAGCACGGTCTCGAGCGCGCTAAGGTTGGCGTGGATGTCCGAGAGCAGCAGGATCTTCATGAGGTGCCACAACCGTTGAGCTGCAATCTGTTCGTAAACTTGTAGTAATCGAGGATATTTGGCTGCATGGCGAGGCCGGTTCTATAATAGCGATAGCATTGTGATGAAGGAGCGACAGCGCCGCTATGTCAGAGCCTACCGGTCACTGCCCATTTTTGGGGCTGAAACAAAATCGCGCCATTCGCTTCTCGTCGCCGACGTCGGAGCATCGGTGCTACATCAGCGGCGAGCCGCTCGAAATACCCGTGGACCAGCCGACCTATTGCCTCTCGCGCGGCCATACGCAGTGCCCATTATACATGGGTTTGACTCCGCCCACAACGAACCTCAGTTCGACCGAGGTGGTTGCCGTCCCGGCGTCTCAGGCCGCTGGCGTCGGCGGCTGGTTCGCCTCGCTCTCCAGCCGCGACCGCATCATCTACGCGCTGATGCTGGCCCTGCTCGCCGGGATCGTCGCACTGTATGTCATCGCCGGGCTCCAGTCGATCGCGCCGCCCGCCGGTGCCGCACCCACCATCGCCCCCACCGCCGCCGCGCCGCGCCCCACCGAGGCCGCTGCCCCGGCTAGCGCTGGGACTGACGCCGCGACCGCTACGACCGCCGCACAAACAGATGTGCCGCCATCGCCGACGCCGCTGCCAACCAGCCAGCCGACGCTCGCGCCATCGGCGCTGCCGACCAGCGCGCCAGTCGTCATTGTGCCAACCAGCCAGCCGACGCTCGCGCCATCGCCGCTCGCCGCCACGCCGTCGCTTGCACCGACGACGAGCAAACCTACCGTTATAAATCCTACGCCGGTCAAACCGACGGCTGCGAAACCAACTGCCGTGAATCCAAGTGTGGTCAAGCCGACCGCGGCGAATCCGACTGTGGCCAGGCCGACCGCAGTGCCGACCCGCGCGCCAGCCACGGCGCTCCCTGCAACTGCCGTGCCAGCCACCGCTGTGCCGCCGACGCCCGTCAAGCCGACGCCCGCACCGGCCATCAGCTCCGAGCGCGTCTGGCTCTACTACGGCGACAGCACCGGCACGCTCTACGTCCCGGTCCAGCGCACTGTGCAGGTCGAAGATCGTCGCGTCGCCGAGGCCGCCGTCCGCGCGCTCAGCGCTGGCCCACGCAATGGGCTCGAGCGCCTGATAGCCGCCGACGCGCAGCTGATCGGGGTGCAGATCGCCGATGGCACGGCGGTGGTCAATTTCGACCGCGACCCGCGTGCCGTGAGCGATAGCCGCGCACTCGGCGCTATCGTCCTGACGCTGACCCATTTCCCGTCGATCGGCGACGTCGAGGTGCAGGTCAACGGCCGTGCGCTCAACCTCAACGGCCAGACCCGGCTGAAGCGACCGATCGTCAACCCGCTCAACCCTTCTGGGCTGTCTGGCGACCCGGCGAGCACCGAGTTTCTGCCGCTCTACTTCCTCGCCAACGACGCGGTCCACACCGTGCGCGTGGTGCGCCTGGTGCCGAAGACGAAGCAGACCGCTGCGGCAACAGTGGCGGCGCTGCTCGAAGGCCCTGGCGAGTATGGCTATGCACTGCAGCGGGTGATCCCTGGCGGCACATCGCTGATCGACCTGACTCTGGCCGATGGCGTGGCGACGGTCGATCTCTCATATCAGTTCGCCGATGCGGGCGACCGCGACCTGGCGCTCAAGACGCTGGCGCAGTCGCTGACGTCGATCAAAACAGTCCAGGGGGTACGGGTGCTGGTGGAGGGCCGCCCGCTCGGCGATGTGTGGAGCGATGGGCGCTACAGCGCGGTGATCAGCCGGCCGCTGGTGAACCCCGAGTAGCGCGGGGCGCGGCTGAAACAGCTACCACCAAGCTCCGACCTGATGGGGCGGAGCTTGGTTGGACGCCGTCACGCATGTGTCGCAGACGTGAAACGGCACGCCGGTCTCCGTTTCCAGATGGAGCCGATCTCGTGTGCCGCAGTAGCGACAGACGCTCAGATTCTCGATGTCGTCTGCGCGCCAGAGCTCGGGCGTCGCCACCATACACAGGTACGGCTCTAGCGCGAGCAGCGTCGTCCTGACGCAGACGGCGGCGGGGAAGACGGCCTCGACGCGAGCGAAGAGCTGATGGCGGTACGAGTAGACCTCATCGCCGACGTCGATCCGGCTCATGCGCGGGTGCTGCTGAATCTTCATAACTATACTATTATACCACGCGGAGCTGAGTAGCGAGCTGTTCTAGCTCGTCTGTGCTGAGCCGAAACGCGTCGTCATCGATGAACATCAGCCGGTCGAGCGCCTCAAGCAGCAGCGAGTCATCGGCCTCGTCCGCCGTCGCATCGGCGTCCCGATCGCGATCGTCCACCTCGTGGGCGTAGAACGCATCGAAGGCCCACGCCGCCAGCGCCCGGTCGTCGATCGCACCGACGAGGCGGCGCTCGATCTGCGCCACGATCTCTTCCAGCGTCGCCTTGTGGCTATGCTCCTGTATCAAGTGCATCCTCACATTGTTCAAGCAGCCCGCACGCGCCACAGCGGCGCGCGTCGTTGTGGCTGCGCTCGCAGTCATCGGCGTCGAGCAGCGCGCGCATCTCGCCGAGCAGCTCGATGACGCGCTCGCGCACCTGGGGTGTAAAGTCGAGCTGAAACGTCCGCTCGGCGTAGCGCAGCAGCCCGTACGGCGGCGTCAAGCCTAGATCCTCCTCGACGAGTACGCAGTATGCGGCCAGCTGCATCAGATCGGACTCGTACGGCTGTGCGGCGAGCCGCCCCGGCTTGACCTCGATCGGGATCAGTTTGCCGCGCCGCTCGATCAGGTAGTCCGGCTTGCCGGTGAGCCCGAGCGACTTGGCGAACAGCGGCGCATCGAGCTCGCGCGCGTCGGTATCGCGGTAGACCACTGGCGCCCATGGGATGCCACTGCGCCGCCGCAGCCTCGCGCTGAGCAGCGCGAGCCCCAGCGCCAACAGTAGCAGCGCCAGCCCGAAGGTCACGCCCATCGCATCACACCGATCTCCTCTCGCTGCGTTGGGTCACACTCATCTCCTCTCGCGGTGCCGCGCCGCATCACACGCGCTTAGCGCTGCGCCACCACGATCGCGACGATGGCGGCGGCCGCGATCAGCGCTGCGATCCAGAGCAGCGCCCCGCTGAGCCGCAGCGCGCGGCCGTGCCGCCGGTGCAGCACGACGCCACGGTCCAGCCGGGTCACATCGCTCGGAATGCGCCCCATCACCCGGCGCAGCCACCACGAGCGCGAGCAGTAGACGTACTCGCCGATCTCGCTGGCGCGGATCACCGCCAGGCGCGGCTTGCGTGGCGCCACCCTAGCCGCCGCCGAGCGCCGGCGCCCCGCCGATCCAGCTCGCCACATCGGAGATCGTAATCAACACCATCAGGCCCATCAGCGCCACAAAGCCGATGGCGTGAACCAGCGCCTCGCGCTCCGGCGGGATCTTCTTGCCGCGCCGCACCAGCTCGATCAGCGAGAACAAGATGTGGCTGCCGTCGAGCGCCGGGATCGGCAGCAGATTGACCAGAAAGAGGTTCAGGCTGATCAACGCCATCCACTCCAGGTAACCCGCCAGCCCGCTGCGCTCAATGATCTCTCCGGTGCCGCGCGCGATGCCGACGATCCCCGAGACCCCGCCCTGTGGCGGCGGGTTGAGCCCGAGCAGACCGCCAAAGAGCTGCCGCAGGCCATCGAGGAAGCTGCCGAGCACCGCGAAGGTGTAGCCGACGCCGGTGGTCAGCGTCTCGATCGGGCCTTTGTGGGCGTAGACGACGCGCTCAGGCTGATAGGAGATGCCGAAGCCGGCGGGTATCGTCTCGTTATTGGCCTTCCACGGGCCGGGGGTGATCGTCAGGGTGCGCTCAGCGCCGGCGCGTCGCACGACCACCGGAATAGCGCGGCCGCTATTTTCGATGCCGATCGTGCGGATGATAGCCGGGTCGGTCACCGGCTGACCTGCCAGCGAGACCAGCACATCGCCGGCTGCGAGACCGGCCGTGGCGGCCGGCGAGCCTGGGTAGACCGCAGAGATCGCCGCGCCGATCGGCTCGGGGATACCGCGCACCGCGAACAGGCCGGTGATGATCACGATCGCCAGCAACAGGTTCATGAGCGGGCCAGCCACCAGCACTGCGATCTTCTTCCACGGCGCGGCCGCCGAGAGGCTCCCGACGCCGTAGACCTGCTCCCCCTCGCCGCCGAAACGGACGAAACCGCCGATCGGAAGCCAGTTGAGCGTATATGTGACGCCCTTCCGCTTGAATAAGACGCGCGCTCTGGGCGGAAATCCAATGCCGAACTCTTCGACTTTGATGCCGAGCCGGATGGCTGTCCAGAAGTGCCCGAGCTCGTGGACCAGAACCAACAGCCCGAGCATCACCAAGAAGGCCACAAGTGTGAAAAGACTGCTGCCAAGTTGTGCGACCACCGCGATGCTCCTTACGTGTGCATTTCGCGTGTAGTGTACTCAGCGCGGGGGTCGCTGTCAATGATTTGCCCGGCCTAATCATTTATGTTATACTCTAATATAGTGCATTTGCGCACAAATTCACACATCTTCCGATCGCGGCAGTCCTGCCACGCGCCGTGGTATCGCTGCGAGTTGAAGAAGATGGCGGAGCAACAAGGAACAATATCACAATGACTCAGGGAGCACCACGTCTGGTTTCGATCCGCTCGCTGCTCGAATCCGGCTCACACTTTGGCCACCAGACCAAGCGCTGGAACCCGAAGATGAAGCCATACATCTTCACCGCCCGCAACGGCATTCACGTCCTCGATCTGCAGAAGACCGTCGCCGGCCTGACCACCGCCTATCAGTTCGCCACCGAAGTTGTGGCCAATAACGGCAAGATCCTGTTTGTCGGCACCAAGAAGCAGGCGCAGGAGACGGTCATTCAGGAGGCCGCGCGCGCCGGGCAGCTTTCGATCACGCAGCGCTGGCTCGGCGGCACGCTGACTAACTTCAGCACCATCCGCAAGCGGCTGCGCTATCTCGCCGAACTGGAGCGGCAGCGCGACGCTGGCGAGTTCAGCAAGCTGACCAAGGCCGAGGGCCTCAAGCGCGGCGAAGAGATCGAGAAACTTAATAAAGTGTTTGGTGGCATGAAGACGATGGAGCGCTTGCCGGCGGCGCTGTTCATCGTGGACCCGCACAAGGAAGAGTTGGCGGTCAAGGAGGCGGTCTCGGTGGGCATCCCGATCATCGCGATGGTCGATACCAACTGTGACCCAGACCCGATCGACTACATCATCCCGTGCAACGATGACGCGATCCGCAGCATTCGCCTGATCGTCGGCAAGATCGCCGATGCGGCCGTCGAGGGGCAGAACCGGCGCGAGAGCTCGCAGGCCGATCAGATGCGCGGCGGGCGCTTCGATGCGCCGGAGCAGACCGATGAGCCCGAGCCAGCGCCGGTCGAGGCGTAAGCAAGAACGCAGCATACTGCTCGGGCTGTGGCACACCGCCAGGCCGGAGCTCTAGATATGAAGGAGATGAGCGTGGCTGAGATTACGGCTCAGATGGTCAAAGACCTGCGCGCGATGACCGGTGCCGGCCCGAAAGAGTGCAAAGACATCCTAACGCAGACCGATGGCGATATGAAAAAGGCCATTGAGGCGCTGCGCGAGAAGGGCATGAAGGTTAGCGAGAAGGTTCAGGGCCGCGAGGCGCTCGAAGGCCGGATCGAGATCTACGTACACCCCGGCGCGCGTATGGCGACGATGGTCGAGCTGAGCTGTGAGACCGACTTTGTGGCGCGGACCGAGGATTTCACCCAGCTCGCCAAGGATCTCGCGCTACACATCGCTGCGATGAACCCAAAGTACATCCGAGTCGAGGACATCCCCGAGGCTGAGGTAACGGCGAGCGGTCTGACGGCCGCCAAGTACGCCGAGGAAGTCGCGCTGATGTCGCAGCCGTATGTCAAAGATGGCTCGCAGAGCATCGACGATAAGATCAAAGCTACCGTCGCCAAAGTGCGTGAGAACGTCGTCGTGCGGCGCTATGTGCGCTACGAGATCGGCAGCTAGCGGCTCCGAAACGTGGGCCTGGTGCGCATACCGTGCGCCAGGCTCGCGCATGTGTGTGAGACGATCATGACCCCAGCGCCCGCCTATCGCCGCATTATGCTCAAGCTGAGCGGCGAGTCGCTCGTCGGCAGCAAGCCGACCGACCCGATCGACCATGAGGTGCTGGACTATTTTGCCAACGAGATCGCCAGCGTCAAGCGCCACGGCGTCGAGGTGGCGGTGGTGCTCGGCGGCGGCAACATCTGGCGTGGCAACCGCGCGATCGCGCGTGGCATGGATGCAGCGCAGTCGCACTACATGGGCATGCTGGCCACGATCATCAACGCGCTCGCCCTCCAAGATGCCCTCGAGCGCCGCGGTATCTTCACCCGTGCCATGACGGCGATCAAGATGGACGAGGTGGCCGAGCCGTACATTCGCCGCCGCGCTGACCGCCATCTGGACAAGGGGCGGGTGATCATCTTCGCCGCCGGCACCGGTAACCCGTACTTCACCACCGACTCCGCCGCCGCCCTGCGGGCCGCCGAGATCCACGCCGATGTCATCCTGATGGCAAAAAACGGCGTCGATGGAGTCTACGATGCCGACCCGCGACAACATCCAGATGCCGTCAAGTTTGAGCATATCACCTACATGGACGCGCTCAGCCGCAAGCTCGCCGTGATGGATAGCACCGCGCTGACGTTCTGTATGGATAATCGTATTCCGATCATCGTCTTCAATGCGATGACTGCCGGCAATATTGAGCGCGTCGCGCTCGGCGAGCGCGTCGGCACCTTGGTGAGTCACGATTCCCTTCCACCGAGTTCCATGAACTGAGGCAGCTATGATCAACGATGTGTTGCACGAAGCCGACGGCAAGATGAAGAAGACGGCCGAGTCGCTACGGATGAATCTCAGCAGCGTCAGAACTGGGCGCGCGTCGCCGGCGCTCGTGGAGCATCTGCCCGTCGAGGCGTATGGCTCGATGATGCCGCTGTATCAACTCGCTAACATCAGCGCCCCCGACGCGCGGATGATCTTGATCCAGCCGTTCGATGCTAGCTCGATTAAGTCGATCGAGAAGGCGATCACCAACTCCGAGCTCAAGCTCAACCCGAACAACGACGGGCGGGTGGTGCGGCTCGTGATCCCCGCGCTGACCGAAGAGCGCCGCCGCGACCTCACCAAGCAGGTTAGGTCGAAGGTCGAGGAGAGCAAGATTGGGCTGCGCAACCTCCGCCGCGAGTCGCTCGATGATCTCAAGCAGCTCGAAGCTGAGAAGATGATCTCCGAAGATGAGCAGCGACGCGGGCAGGAGAAGCTCCAGGAGTTGACCGACCGCTTTACCAAGGAGCTCGACACGATCGGTGCCGCCAAAGAGGCCGAAGTGATGGAGATCTAGCGTCGTTGACAGCTCAACTACAGCCTCGCTTTCCGGCCCACATCGCAATTATCATGGATGGCAATGGCCGCTGGGCGCGGCGGCGCGGTCTGCCGCGTCTGGCCGGGCACCGCGCCGGCACCGAGAACATCCGCCGGATCGTCTCCGAGTGCGCCGCGCTTGGAGTCTCCTATCTCACCCTCTATGCATTCTCAACTGAGAACTGGACGCGTCCGCAGCCGGAAGTCGATGGGCTGATGCGGATCCTCGTCGAGTTTCTTGAGCGCGAGACCAATAACCTGCACCGCGAGGGTGTGCAGATCCGCCACTACGGTACCATGAACAATGTGGCCGATCTGCTGCGTACACGGATCGAGCGCGCCATCGCGCTGACCGCCAACAACGACCGGCTGGTGCTCGGCGTGGCGTTCAACTATGGCGGGCGCGCTGAGATCGTCGACGCAGTGCGCACGCTGGTGGCCGCTGGAGCGCAGCCGCACGAGATCACGGAGCAGGCGATCGGACAGCATCTCAGCACCGGCGATGTTCCAGACCCCGATCTCATCATCAGAACCAGCGGTGAATTTCGAATTTCGAATTTTTTGATATGGCAGGCGGCGTATAGTGAACTGTGGGTGACGCCGGATTTCTGGCCCGATTTTGGGGCTGACCACTTGCGTCAGGCGATAAACGATTATGCAAAGCGCGAACGCCGCTTCGGCGGGCTCACCAAAGAGACCTAGCTCGCTACAGCAGCGTGTGACAAGCAGCGTTGTGCTGGTGCTGGTCGTGCTCATCGTCGTCTGGTGGAACTTCTGGTCGCTGGTGATCGGGCTGGCGATCGTCGCGGTGGTGGCGATTAGCGAGCTCTACAGCGCCTTTCAGCGCGGTGGCTACCCGATGCAGCGTTGGCTGGGCATACCGCTTACGCTCGTCCCGATCCTCGCAGCTGTCGGCGAGGCCTATTGGCACCGCAGCCTGATCGCACCGGTCTGTAGCATCGGTATCGTCGTGAGCCTCATCGCGCAGCTTCCGTGGCATACTCAGACGGGCATGCTGGCGCGCTGGGGGCTCTCGGTGGCCGGCGCGTATTACGTCGGCCTGCTGATCAGCGTCTATGTGCTGTTGCGCGCACTGGACACCCCGCTTGGCGCGAGCCCGCTGCGTCAGCTCGGGCCAGACCCCGGTGCCGCATGGATCTTCTTCGTGCTGCTTGCTACGTGGGGGCAGGACGTGCTGGCCTACTTCGCGGGGCGGCTGTTCGGTCGGCATCTCATGACTCCGACGCTCAGCCCAAAGAAGACCTGGGAAGGTGCGGCGGGTGGGGTGCTCGGCTCGATCGTCGCTGCTTGGTTTGGTGTTTATCTATTCGGGCTGCCGCTCGCACCACTGTGGATCATTATCATCGGGACGATAGCCGGGGTGGTTGGGCCGCTCGGCGACCTCTCTGAGTCCATGATCAAACGACAGGCGGGCATCAAAGACGCCGGCGATCTTATTCCTGGCCACGGGGGTATGCTCGATCGGATCGACAGTATGCTGTTCACAGGGCCGGTTATCGGCTATCTCCTCCTCCTCCTGCTCCCATTTATGATCTAACTGTGGTATAATACATCGAGCGATTTTCGGATTAGATCGGTGGAGTATCATGGCTGAAAAGAAATCAAAAACCGACGTTACCTCGCGCGATAAGAGTGGCAAGGCCACGGCACACGATTGCCTGACCTGCAATCAGCGGATCATGAACGACCGCGAGATGATCGTCGTGATGGACGGTCGCCGCCGCAACAAGACCTACCACCACCGCACGTGTCTCCAGAAGACCCTCGCGTAGTATCGTTGAGGCGGAATCAAAAGTGGGCTGGCATAGGCCAGCCCACTTTTGATTCAATGCTCGTGCTGTGTGCGGTCCTCTTCGGCGTATGGTCCATGCTCGGGGCAGTCGCCGCCAGGAGCATCCGTCGGCAGGTCGTCGAAATCCATGTGCATCTCCTCTCGCATAGAAACATCATGCGAGAAGCATAGCGACATGGCCTACCTACGCCCTATACTCGTAGATTACAGTCCGGCGGCGGGCGCTACGACATCACTACGTAGCCTACTGCCACCGATTGACTAGATGTTAAAACGAGGCGGATGGCAGCGTGCCACCCACCTCGTTTTGTTCAGTGAACACCGTGCTATGGCTTCGCTTTTGGCTCGATTCCAAGCAACGGCGCGAATGGACCGACGAGATTATCCACGATTGTGCCGAGGCGTTTGAATAGCGGGCCAAGCTCGGTATCCTTGAGCGGGATCTTGACCGGCACATTCAGCTTGATTGGAATCGTCACATCATCGAGCGGGATATTGAGGTTGAGCTTTATCTTGAGCGGCGTGCCGGCGGGAAGGGTCAGCGCGATGTTATTTGCGCGCAACCTATTGCCGTTACCGAGGTCGATGTCGGCGTTTGAGAGCGTCAGCGGCACTGGATCGACGAGTGTGACCACCGGCTCCTGATTGACCGGGACGACGATGCCGGAGCCGCGCAGCGGGAGCGGCTGGTCAAGCGGGATGCTCGTCACGATCGTCGATGTTTCTAGCTCGGCGACCACATTGCGCAGCTCGGTGATATTACTGACGGCAAAGTCCTTGCCGACCACGACGCTATCGGCGAGCTCGGCGCGCCACCAGATTGCAAAACCGCCAAGCAGCAGCACGATCGTCAGCAAGATAGCGTTCATCACAAACGAGGTGACGATCAACGCTTTCCAGAATGGCGAGAGCCGCGCGTAGCGTTTGGGCGGCCCTGGCGGCGTATCGGTGGCTGACGGGCTGGTGGTGCGGCGTACGAGCGGAGCGGCGCTCTTCTGCTGGCGCGGCGCTGTCTCAGCCGTCTTTGCGCGTTTCGTATCTGCTCCAACCATGGCTCATCCTCCTTTGTCCAATTGGAGTGAGTATATACCACAGTCTGTGGTACTGCAAGTAAATATTCGATACGGAACGGCATCAGAATGCGATGTGCAGCCGAGCATGGGCAGTTTATGATTTACGATCAGCCCGACTATGCGCCGCCGAAATAGCGCAGCGCGAGCCTCAACCGGTCTTCGAGCTCGGGCGGGGCGTCTGCGGGGAGCGATGCGACGGCGGCGTTTGCCTCGGCGGCGCTGAACCCGAGGCTGCTCAACATATCCGCGAGCTCGGCGTTGACCGGGGCATTGGCGCTGTGGACCGGCAAATTAAGGTTGCGCAGGTCGATTTTGCCTTTGAGATCGAGCACGAGGCGCTCGGCGGTGCGCTTGCCGATGCCGGGCACGCGCGAGAGCCTGGCGACATCGCCGCCAGCGATCGCCGCGCGCAGCTCGTCTGGCTGCCCCGATGAGAGCAGGCTAAGGGCGACTTTTGGGCCGATCCCACTGACGCCGAGCAGCGTCTCAAAGAGATGGCGCTGATCCTGGTTGACGAATCCGTAGAGCGCGAGCAGATCCTCGCGGACGATCATGTGGGTGTAGAGCATGACATCGCCGCCGATCTCGCCGAGCCCGCCGAGCACCTGGCGCGGGGCGTAGATCTGGAGCCCCACCCCGCCGGTCTCGATCACGGCGTAATCGATGCTGACAAAAATCAGGCGGCCGCGGACTGATGCGATCATGGCGTGTTCCGTCTCATAGTAGCGCACCCAATCTCATACAGCCAACTGCGCGTGCTGTGCTTTGAGCAGACCGGCCGCTGTATCGATCACGCGCCGGATCCTGCGCCGCCGCGCGCGATGAACTGCGGTGGTGAAGGTCATCCAGCGCGCCTCCTCAATATGTTCAGATTGACTGAGCCTGAGCTCGGCATCAATGGCGGCGAACAGGTAGTAGCTGACGACCTTGCGCCGCTGCGGCCGGCGCTGTGGCGTGACATAGCGGACAATTTTGACCAATTGCTCGACTTCGCCGTTAAGACCGGTCTCCTCGGCGACTTCGCGTAGCAGCCCGGTGACTGGCGATTCGTCTGGCAGGAGCCGACCTTTTGGTAGCGTCCAGTAGCCGCCGCGCTTGCGGATGAGCAAGATCTCGGGCAAGCCTTCGGGGACGAGCCGATAGATAACCGCCCCAACCGCCTGAATACGTCGCCGCTCCGCTTTTGCATTCCCTGCCAAACTGCCCTCCCTCTATGCCTGGCATAGTATAGCATCACCATAGAAGGAGAAAGGGGAGGATCTTGGGGCTACACCCCAGACTCCTACGCGCATTCGGTTTGTTCCACGGATCTGATTTTGACGCTGCGCAGTGCGCGTTTTCGGCCTGCGGTAGCGCGGTAGCTCCTGTTTACTGCTGTTGTGCAGCAGCAGAAAGAAACATCGCTTCCCTAGCGCACAAAGCGCCCCGCGCGGAGCGCGGAGCGCGGTAGAAAAAGAAGCGTGATGTGTATGGAAGCTATCAGACGCGCAGCCCGGCGACGAACATATCGTGGAGAAACGAGCCAGTATGCGAATCGGCGTTGTCGGCGATCTGCTCGGGCGTACCCTCGGCCACGAGCTCGCCGCCGCCGGTGCCTCCCTCTGGCCCCATATCGATGACCCAGTCGGCGGTCTTGATGACATCGAGGTTGTGCTCGATCACGAGCACCGTGTTGCCGGCCTCGACGAGCCGATGCAGCACCTGAAGCAGGCGCTGCACATCGGCAAAGTGTAGGCCAGTGGTCGGCTCATCGAGGATGTAGATCGTGCGGCCGGTTGCGACGCGCGCGAGCTCTTTGGCGAGCTTGACGCGCTGCGCCTCACCGCCTGAGAGCGTGGTGGCCGGCTGACCGAGCGCCACATAGTCCAGCCCGACATCGTGGAGCGTCTTGAGGATACGTTTGATACGCGGAACTTTATCGAAGAAGTCGAGCGCGGTCTGCACGTCCATCTCAAGGATATCGGCGATGCTCTTGCCCTTGTATTTGACTTGCAGCGTCTCGCGGTTGTAGCGTTTGCCCTTGCAGACATCACAGCGCACCCAGACATCGGCGAGGAACTGCATGTCGATGCGCTTCTCGCCGTTGCCTTCGCAGGCTTCGCAACGCCCTCCCTTGAGATTGAAGGAGAAACGCCCCGCCTCGTAGCCGCGCAGCTTGGCCTCGTTGCTATCGGCGAACAGCTCGCGGATCATATCGAACAGCTTGACATAGGTGGCTGGGTTGGAGCGCGGTGTGCGGCCGATCGGCTGCTGGTCGATATCGATGACTTTATCGAGAAATTCGAGGCCGTGGATGGCGCGGTGCGGCCCTGGCTTGAGCTGCGCCTTGTTGAGACGATTGGCGAGCGCCGGGTAAAGGGTCTCGGTGATCAGCGAGCTCTTGCCAGAGCCGGAGACGCCGGTGACCGCCACGAACGTGCCGAGTGGGATGCGCGCCGTAACATCCTGCAGGTTGTTCATCGTCGCCCCTTCGAGCACTAGCCAGGCCGGCTCGGTGTCAGCAGCGGCCGGGGTCTCGGCGATCTTCTTGCGTCCAGCCTTGACGGCCCGCGGCGGCAGATCGACGCGCTCGGCGCGGGCGGCGCTGAGCTGCGCCGGCGCGCGCCGGCGCTCGGGGACGGCGATCTCCAGCCGACCGGAGAGATACGCGCCGGTCTGCGAGTCGTGGGCGGCGGCGACGATATCGGGGGTGCCCGCCGCGACCACCGCGCCGCCCTTGACGCCAGCGCCAGGGCCGAAGTCCACCAGGTAGTCGGCCGCCTGCATGGTCTCCAGATCGTGCTCGACGACGATCACGGTGTTGCCAAGATCGCGCAGCTTGATGAGCGTGCTGAGCAGCTTGCGGTTATCGCGCTGGTGCAGCCCGATGCTCGGCTCGTCGAGGATATACATCACGCCGACGAGCCCCGAGCCGATCTGCGATGCGAGGCGGATGCGCTGCGCCTCACCGCCGGAGAGCGTGGGCGCGGCGCGCTCCATGGTCAGGTAGTGTAGCCCAACGTTGAGCAGAAAGCTGAGCCGGTCGCGGATCTCTTTGAGAATCTCGCTGACGATCGCCAGCTGGTACTCGGTGAGTTGGGGCTCGCCGCCGCCCTCGCCGCTCAGCTCGCTGGCCCAGTCGTAGGTGCCCTGGATGTTGACAGCGCAGATATCGTGGACGTTGCGTCCAGCCACGCGGACAGCCAGGGTCTCGGGCCGCAGCCGCGCGCCGTGGCAGCTGGGGCAGGCCTGCTCAGACATGAAGCCCTGGTAGAACTCGCGGGTCTGGTCCGAGCCGGTCTGGTGGAAGCGGCGGCGGATCTCGTTAGCGAGGCCCTCCCAGGGGCGCATAAACTCGCCGCGCGAGTTGGTGTTTTCATCGCCCCAGCGAAATTTTATCTTCTCTTTGCCGCTGCCGTTGATGATCGCGTCTCGCGCCCGGCCGTCCATCATATCCCAGCGGGTGTCAAGATCGAAGTCGTAGGCCTCGCCGATCGAGAGCAGCGCGCGGTAGGCCCACGAGTCCTTGCGCTTGCGCAGCTCGCCCCAGTACGGCACGGCACCCTCGTGCAGCGTCAGCTCAGTATTTGGCACCAGCAGCTGCGGATCGACTTCGAGCTTGGTGCCGAGGCCGGAGCAGTCTGGGCAGGCACCCTGCGGGTTGTTGAAGCTGAACATCTGCGGCGTCAGCTCGGGGAACGAGATATCGCAAAACGTGCAGGTGTTCGCCTCGGACATCAGCCACTCATCGGCTGGCAGCTCGATCTCATCGACGACGCGCGGCTGGAGGGCGATGATCACCTCGCCCTCGCCGACCCGCAGCGACTGCTCGATCGCGTCGGTCAGGCGGGTGACGTAGCCGTCCCACTCGCTGCCCTGCGCCGCCTCGGCCCTGCCCTGTGCCGTAGACAGCTCGGCTGGCGCGGCGACGGCGGTGCGCTCGGGGACGACGAGCCGGTCGACGACGACCTCAATGCTATGCTTAAGCTTCTTGTTGAGCTTAATCTCGGTATCGAGCGACAGCACCTCGCCATCGACGCGGACGCGCGCGAAGCCCTCGGCCTTGGCCTCGGCGAACACATCTTTGTACTCGCCTTTGCGGCGCGAGATGAGCGGCGCGAGCACCATGAAGCGTGCGCCAGTCTCGAGCGTCAGCACCCGGTTGGTCATCTGTTCGGCGCTCTGGGACGAGACCTGGCGGCCGCAGCTGTGGCAGAACTGCGTGCCGACGCGGGCGAACAGCAGCCTGACATAATCATAGATCTCGGTCACGGTGCCGACTGTCGATCGCGGGTTTTTCGAAGCGCTTTTCTGCTCGATGGCGATCGCCGGCGACAGCCCGCCGATGTAATCGACCTTGGGCTTCTCCATCTGACCAAGGAACTGCCGCGCGTAGGCCGAGAGCGACTCGACGTAGCGCCGCTGACCCTCGGCGTAGAGCGTATCGAAGGCCAGCGACGATTTGCCCGAGCCGGAGACGCCGGTCAGCACGACGAGCTTATCGCGCGGGATCTCGAGATCGACACCTTTGAGATTATGCTCGCGCGCACCTTTGATGACGATTTTATCTCGCGACATGGCCGTGCCTCTCAGACAGATGACGCACCGGCCCGGGGAAGCCCCGGCCGGTGCGTGCAAACATCGCAATATGAACAAACGTGCGACAATTATAGCATGCCCTGGATTCTGTGTCAATGCATATGCTACGCGGTCACACCCGATCTGGATGACCGCGCTGCCGCATTCCAAAAAGCCGTCGCTGCGCTGTCGTTGGCGCGCTGCCGTGCTACAATAGTGCGGTACGCGGCTGTGGAGGCCGCATTCTTTGGCTGCGAGTACGATGCTGGTGACGACACACAGCTCGGTCGCCGAGCCGCTGACGCTAGACGTTCGGCCGGCGCGGCTCGACGATATCTACCCCATCCTCGGGCTGCATCGCGAGGCGTTCGCGGATAAATTCGGCGCGGCCTTCGGGACCCACCATACGGCGCGCGGCGTCGAGGCGATGGCTGAGGCGTGGCGGCGGCAGGGGATCGCCGCGCTGCGCGGTATGATGGTGGCCTCGGTGGACGAGCGAGTGATTGGGACGATATCGCTCAGGACCTGGGAAATGGGCGGCGAGAATAGCGGCGCGGCCGAGCTGGCGTTTCATCAGGTGCTTGGGACGTGGGCAGCGATGCGCTCGATCTTCACGCTCTCGCTGCTCGACCACCGGATCGACCGCCATGAGGGCTACATTACCGATGTGGCGGTGCTGACCGAGTTCCGCCGCCGCGGTGTGGCGCAGCTGCTGCTGACCCGCGTCGAGCAGGAGGCTAGGCTGCGCGGCAAGCGATTCCTCGGCCTGTACGTCAGCGCCGCCAACGCCGTGGCGCGGCATCTGTATACGATCAACGGTTTCTCAGAACATCGAGTGCGGCAGTCGTGGATGGCGGGGCTGCTGCTCCATCAGCGCGCCTGGGTTTATATGCGCAAAGAGCTTCGCTAACATCCTGAGAGGGACAGCTATGGTGAGTCGTCGGCCCGTCATCGGTATCCCGTGCGCCGTGTTCCCCGACTCGTGGTACACGCCGGCGCAAGGCAACAGCCTCAGCTATCTGCGCGCCATCGAGGCGGCGGGCGGAATCCCGGCGCTCATCCATCTGACCGAAGACGCCGAGGTGCTCGATGCGCACTACCAGCGCTGCGACGGGGTGTTGTTCGCTGGCGGCCACGATGTGGACCCAGCCAACTATGGTGCGGCGCGTCACCTGCAGCTCGGGCATACCAGCCCGGATCAGGACCGGCTGGAGATCGCGCTCGCCAGGCGGACGCTTGGCGATGCCAAGCCGATCCTCGGTGTCTGTCGCGGTCTACAGCTGCTCAACGTGGCCTTTGGCGGCACGCTCTATCAGGATATCGGTAGCGAGCTCGAAGATGCCCTCAACCACCGCGAGTCCTCAGATCTTAAGGCGGTTGGCCATCTGGCGCACCCGGTCAAGCTTGAAGCTGGATCGTGGCTGGCCGCGCGGCTCGATACCGAAGAGTTGATGGTCAACACCATGCACCATCAGTCGCTGCGGGAGCTCGCCGGCGGGCTGCGGGTGGTGGGACGCGCGCCCGATGGTGTAATCGAGGCGGCCGAGGGCGATGGACAGGGCCTGGTGATCGCGGTGCAGTGCCACCCCGAGGAGCTGTGGGAGACGGTGGATAGGCGCTGGGCGCGGGTATTCGAAGGATTTGTGGCGGCGGCCCGTGGCTGAGAAGCTCCCCGGCAACATCTCGCCGGCGTTCGGCGCAATGCTCGACCATCTGCCGGCCAATGCGCCGATGGACGCGATCGTAGTCTGCCGCCCCGCCGCCGTCGAACCGGCCGCCGAGATGATCCGCGCGCCGCAGGTGCAAGCCGAGCACCGCCGCGAGCTCTCAGAGCGGCACGAGATCACGATCGACCGCCTGGTGCGTGGCTACCTGCGCTCGGCCGGTCGTAGGCTGCGCGGGCAGCGGCCGTCGGTTACGCGTCTCGGGCCGCTGCCGGCCGCCGCGTTCGAAGTGACCCCAGCGACGATCGGCGCGCTCGCCGCGCAGCCTGGCGTGGTGGCGGTGCTGCCAAACCAGCCGGCTCGGCTGATCGCCCCGCGCGATCTCGTCGTTGGGGGGAGCGATGACGAGGAGCGCAGCGCCGGGGCGACGTGGGGACTGCGGCAGATGCAGATCCCCGAGCTGTGGCAGACCACCCGCGGTGCCGGAATCACCGTCGCCGTCTTTGACACCGGCGTCTATGGCAACCACCCGGCGCTGGCGGGGCGGGTCAAGGATTTCGTGGTAATTGACCCACAGGGGCGGCAGATCGCCACCAGCGCCCCGTTCGACATCGGGCGGCATGGCACCCACGTCTGTGGTACAATTGCCGGTGGAACAACTGCGGAAGGTATAGCGATCGGCGTCGCCCCAGAGGTCAGCCTGCTGGTGGCGACGGTGCTACTCGGCGACACGACGCTGCGCACCATCATGGAAGGCATCGGCTGGGCGGTCGAGCGTGGGGCGCACATTATCAATATGTCGCTCGGGTTCAGCTACTATGAGCCGCTGTTTGGCGAGGTGTTCGCCACGCTGCTGAAATCCTTCGATGTGGTGCCGGTAGTGGCGATCGGGAACGAGAGCACTGGCCACTCGTCCTCGCCCGGCAACGTGTCGAGCGCGCTGGCGGTGGGGGCGGTGGAGCAGACGCCTCGTGGCCTAGATGTTGCATTCTACAGCGGTGGCGCGAGCCTGCTGCTCCCCGGGCAGACCATCGATGACCTGGTGGTCAAGCCCGATATCGTCGCCCCTGGCTCGCGGATCTACTCGTGTCTGCCCCCCGAACCGTATAGCGAGGGGGTGTACGAGTATGGTATAGTCGATGGCACATCGATGGCTGCGCCGCACGTGGCTGGCGCGCTCGCCTTGCTGATGGCGGCATTTCCCAAAACATCGGCAGAGACGATCGTCGATGCGCTGACGATGACTGCCGCCCACCCGAACGGTACGGCGCGGCCGGACAATCGCTGGGGACACGGCGCGGCGCGCCCGCTTGCGGCGCTCGCGCTACTCGGCGCAGGAGGAGATGGATGACCCAACCATATAGTCACACGAAGATCAGCCCCGAGTTTGCAGCTCGGCTCGGTCGCGTCGCGGCGAACGAGCAGCTGCGCGTGGTAGTGCTGTTGCGTCCAAACGTCCCGCCTGCCCCCCGCTCGGCGGTCCGCTCGGCGGCCGTAGTGGCGGCGCGCGAGTCTATGACGAGTGCGGTACGCGATGTAGATACGATGCTGCTGCGTCACACCGGTCGCCGCGAGAGCTCGGTGGATGTGCTTGGGTCGTTGCGGGTCACCGCCACGCCCGACGCGATCGAGGCGCTCGCTGGGCTGAGAGCGGTGCGCGCGATTTTTGAAGATCAGCCAGTGCGCCCGCTGTTCGAGACCGACAGCCCGGCGGTTGAGACGCCTATCGCGCCGATCGTGCGTGCCGCCCGCCGTCTCTAGCGCGCGGTGTGGCCCATCCTTCCCTCGTTCGAAACACCGCTGTGCGGGCGCTTCTCATCGCGCTCTTCGCCGCGCTCCTCAGCAGCTGCGCGGCGCTCGGCACCTCCGCCGTCGCACTCCAGGTAGACTATCAGCAGATAGCGCATCGGCGATCTGAACATCGGGTTCAGCATCGACCGCGCGCAGGTCAGCACCAGCCTCATCACTTTCCACGGCCACGATGACAGCGGGGAGCCCATCGATCTCGATGCGGCCCGGCTGCGCTTCTACGTGCGCGAGATGGCCATGGGGCCGATCGAGGTGGCGATGCCGCCGGATCGCGGCGGGTTCGCACGAGGCGTGCGGCGACTTCTCCAGGCTGAGCTAGCACGGCGTGAAACCGCGCTATGGCGTACAGCGTGGATCCGCGCCAAGCGCGTTGTCCACTGGCAGATAGAGGACTGGCTGCGGCACCTTGACGAGCGAGAACGAAGTGAGCGATGGCATTATATCCTGGCCAGCGATAAGATACGAGTCGCTCGTGGTGCGGTAGATGACCCCACGGTCATCGGCCATCCAGCCCGCCGGCCAGAACGGCGCGCGGGTGCTCTCGCCAGGCCTCCATGGCGTCTCCAGCAGCCGCTGCCGCGACGATTGACACATCACACCGGAGCTATCGGCGTACCACGGGTGATTGTGGGCGGCTGGAATCTCGATCTCCGGTAGGACGTGAAGCGTGAGCCCAAACGAGCGCTGATCCTCGGCGAGCGCACGGTTATCCACCCCGGACGTATCCACGATGCGGACCGGCGTCACCGAGCCATCCGCGTGAGTCGCGACGATGACCATTTGCGAGGTGCCGACGATGTACATATCGGCCCCGCGAACTGGCGTCCAGTCGCGATAGTGGGCGATGGTTGGCACCGGGATAGTTGTACGGTGGGGGACATCGAGCAGGAAGAATGATGCTGGCGACTGGTAGAAGATAAATCGGTCATCGAGAAAGAACCAGTTGGTGACCTGCTTATCGAGCGAGAACGCATGCTCCTGGACGGCATCGCTGGTGGTGCGAACCAAGTAGGTGGGCGCAGGCACCTGCTGACTGATGACGCTGTATTTGCCGCCGGGGGAGACTATCGCCGCCGGCTGGGTGCATGCCGATGCGATGACCTGAAACGGCGCATAGCGAACCTGCTCGCTCACAGCGGGGCAGTTACACTGAAAGACCAGCTGGGCGAAGCGATTATCGCGCAGCCACCAGCCCCAGCAGTAGCCCCAGTAGATCAGAAGAACCACACCAGCCGTTGCGGCGATCCGTATCGGCCAGCGCCAGCGCCTCAGCTGGCTATCATCATCGATAAATACCTGCGCCTGAGTCATAGCCATATCTCCTGGGTACTCCGGTCGCGCGAGCGCCAACGGAGCCGCTCACAGCCGCAGCATCGCGCCACGATCACGTTCGGAATCTGTTCAGTTGCAACGAACTATTTGACCCATCATACCACAAAAAATGAGTAAAATCGCTTTCAAACCTCGCGTATCCTACAGTGTGTAGCAGATGGGAGCGGCGCGCCGGAGCAGTTGGGCCGAGTATGTGTATCATCCCCTATCCGAAATCAGTCTGCGGCAGCGGGCGAATGAGCGGCGACGGCGACGATCAGCGGCACCAGCGCGATCTCGGCGGATGCAGCGATTGCGGCGCAGGCAGCGAATTGGCACGGCGTCAGCCGCCCAACGAGGAGCGGGCCGAGACTCGGCCACGGGGCGAGCGCCAGCGCCCGCTGCGCCACGGTGCCGTCCTCATCCAAGCTGACCTGGAGTGTTGTGGGGACAAACCCCGCCTGCCGCAACAGCGAAGCAAGATCTTCGCCAGCGTCTGGCGTGGGCAGTGCGATACCGCTTCCCATCACAATCTCGGCCAGATCCACCGGCCAGCGCATCACCTCGGCCCAGGCGGTGGTGCCGCCCACCACCAGCACCTCCCCTGCGGAGCGCAGCACTCTGCGCAGCTCGGCGAGCGCGAGCGGCGGGTCGGCGAGCCCGCCGAGCGTCGCGATGCAGACGGCGGCATCGAGCGACGCAGCGGCGAACGGCAGGGCGTGGGCATCGGCCGCGACGGCACCGGCGAGGCCAGCGACGGCGGCGCGGTCGGTGTCCACGCCATAGATCTGCACCGCCTCGCCGAGCGCCTCGCGCAGCAGCGGCCACTTCTCGCCGGCGCCGCAGCCGCAGTCCAGCAGCGCGCCGGCGCGGGGCAGGCCGCAGCGCGGCAGTAGCCAGGCGAGGGTGGGCAGCAGATGGCGATGGAGATCACGGTACATTTGATCTATGCCTCGGCTGGATCTTGCTGTATAGTACAGGTGTACGCAACGATCTGAGAAAGGGTTTGAGTCCATGGCACGCATCCCGATTGCGCTTCAGCTCTACTCTGTGCGCGACGACTGTGCCCAGAACCTCCAGGCAGTGCTGGAGGCGGTGGCGAAGATGGGGTATGAGGGGGTCGAGTTCGCGGGATTTCACGGCCACGAGGCGGCGGATGTGAGAGCCATGCTGGACAGCAGCGGTCTGAAAGTGGCCGGCGCGCACGTCGCGCTCCAGACGCTGATGGGCGATGAGTTGGAGCGCAGCATCGAGTTCCACCAGACGATCGGCAACCCGTATTTGATCGTACCAGGGCTGCCCGAGGAGCGGCGCAACTCGCGGGCCGCCTGGCAGCAGACGGCCGAGATCGTCGATCGGATCGCCGAGCAGCTCAGGCCGCACGGCATGCAGACTGGCTACCACAATCATTGGGTCGAGTTCACGCCGATGGACGGCGAGTTGCCATTGGACACGTTTTTTGGCAACACCGGCTTCGACGTGATCATGCAGTTCGACACCGGCAACGCGCTGCACGGCGGGGCCGACGCGCCGCCGTTTCTACAGCGCTACCCAGGCCGCGCGATCACGGTGCATCTTAAGGAGTACGCCGCCGGCTATGACAAGGCGCTGATCGGCGAGGGCGAGGTGCCGTGGCAGACGGTCTTCGGGCTGTGCGAGACGATCGGCGGCACCAAATGGTACATCGTCGAGCAGGAGAGTTACGCTTCCCCGCCGCTGGAGTGCGTCGAGAAGTGTCTGCAGAACCTGCGGCGAATGGGGAAGTAGGGCGATCGGGTGCAGGCGCTCCGCCCGGCACCCGGCGCACATTCTCCCGCGCCCTGCTTTTGCCCGCGCTCCGGCTGGAATCGATGGCGGAGCGGCACTCCTGGGCAGGCGCTCCGCCCTGCACCCGGCCGAGGGGCGGGGCCGCCCCTCAGGCTCCCCGGCGATGGGCTGCGCCCCTTCGAACCCCATAACGGGCGTTGTCTCGTGCGTTCCCACCTTCCACGCCCTGACGCGTCCGCGCCGTGCGCCAGGCTGCGGCGGCTGACGCCGGGCATGGCGCACACTGCGTCCCTACGGTGCCCCGGCGAAGGGCGAGGAGCATCACGGCGTCGGCGTGCGGGTGCGTGTCGGCGTGCGGCCGGCGTCGGCGTGCGGCTCGGGGTCAGCGTGATCGTCGGCGTCAGGGTGCGGGTGGGCGTGCGGCTGGGTGTTGGCGTGATCGTCGGCGTCGGCGTCGGCGGGACGGCGGTCTCGACGAGCGGGGGCATCGTCGGCAGCAGCGAGTCCTGCTGGGCGCAGGCTAACGCCGCGCCGCCCAGCCCGGTCGGGACGCCGCTGGGCATGATCGCCAGCTTGTCCGCCCGCGCGCCGGCCTCGCGCTGCCGCAGATACAGCGTGTGCGCGCCATTCGGGATCG
>JAYUUK010000501.1:0-2503 GCA_043754595.1 Roseiflexaceae bacterium
AGAACTTTATGCGTGCTGAAACGCCGCGCGCACCTGCCCAACGTTTAGGCTAAGCCGCCGGTCGGCTTCTATAGCTAAACGCAAAACGGTTGAGCGCACAACGGAGAACAGGAGCGCAATGGGATGCGCTGCATCGTGCGGCGGAGTGGATCAACCGTTTTGCACTCCGCTATATGGCCGGTCGGCTTGAGCCGCTGATTGGGCCGGGGGTATGCGTATAAACTCCATAGTCCAGTTTGTTTCCCAAGTAATGCCGCTATCTACTGAAAACGCTTGTTCCCAGCGCATACTATCTGCGTTGATGCGAGACCAGATGAAGCGGACGGTGATAGGTATTCCGTTAAAGTGATCAGTTGCGTAGAACAAGCCAATATCGTTTTCAAAGCTACCGACAACTGGAACATCGAGCTGTCCAGGAAAGCGTCCATCAAGCCACCAAATAGACCACTGCCCTGTAGATGGATCGTATGAGCGCAGCGCGACCGCACGATATTCACCTTCCGGAAATTGAATTCGATTGTCTTCTACGTTTCCGAAGCCACCGAGAATCTTCTGAGTGGACATCTCACCGTCGAACTCAATCCAATGCTGACAGTTAGCTAAACGTTCCTGTAGGCGACGATGCTTCACGATCCAGTTGCCAATTACGAAATCAAAGTCTTTCGGAGCAGAAGCCAATAATCTAATTGCCACGTGTTTTCTTTAAGCCTAATATGTCATTCGACCGCACGAATTGGACGAATACGTGGATGGACGCGGTGCTAGCACTCAGCATATTGCTGTACTCGTATTTCCAGACGATGGGAATGAATAAACCCCGCTTTTTCCACATGCACCAGCGTCACTAGACTCCGCCCGTAGTACCCTCATCGTCCCCTTTCCACTGACGGCCTCCCATGGAAACGTCCAGCACCTTCATAGGCATAACTCCTCCGCGTACATGTGTTTGTAACTGACGCGCACTGAAGTGTACCACATTGCAATGGAGTACACATGTGAATGGCTGCCGCCCAACGTGATGTACAATGATGGGTGGTATCGGCGAGCAGAGGGAGGTCTCGATGACACAGCTCTGGCTGCGGGCGCTGGTCGCGCTGGCGCTCGGCGGGTTCCTGATCTGGCGCGCCCGCAGGGCCGCGCCCAATCAGCGGCGGGCGTATCTGGCCGGCGGCGCCGCGCTCGTCGTCCTGGCCGGGGTCAATATCGCCACCGGGGACGGCACGCTCGGGGCGCTGCCGCTCGCGCTCGGGGCGCTAGCTGTGGTGCTGCTGGTCGTCGCGCTGGTGTTCATGGCGCTGGCGCTTAAAGCCGGCGAGCTGACCGCGCGCCGCACCGACGCCCGCGAGCAGATCGCTGCCTACGCCCGCAAGCGCGCCGACGAGCAGGAGAAGCCGTGAGCGACTGTCTGTTCTGCCAGATCGCTGGCGGCGAGCTGTCGGCCAGCGTCGTCTATCGCGATGAGTCGGTGCTGGCGTTCTGCGATATCCAGCCGGTCAATCCCGGCCACCTGCTGGTGATCCCGCTGCGTCACGCCGTCGGTCTGGCCGATCTGGACCCCGCCGATGGTGCGCGGCTGTTCGCGGTGGCGCAGCGGCTGGCGGCGGCGCTGCACACAACAGACGGCGTGCGCTGCGATGGGGTGAACCTGTTCCTGGCCGATGGCGAGGCGGCGATGCAGGAGGTCTTTCACGTCCATCTGCACGTCTTCCCGCGCTTCGATGGCGATGGCTTCGGGCTGCGCTTCGGCGAGCAGTACTGGACCAAACCCGAGCGCGCCGATCTCGAATCCGTGGCCGCCGCGATCCGCACGGCGCTATGATCGAGACGAACCAGCTGGACGTCGCGATCGGCCACTTCAACGCCGGCGCGTACCGCGACGCGCTGCTGGGCTTTGAGGCGCTGTGGCACGCCGAGCGCAGCGATCTGCTCAAGGCGCTGGTGCAGCTGAGCAATGCGCTCAACCAGCTCCGGCTCGGCATGGCCACCTCGCCGCGCTTTCTGCTCGAACGGGCCTCGGCGCTGCTCGAACCGTACCCTGCAGCTGCCGTCGGCCTCGATCTGGCCGCGCTGCGCGCCACGATCGCCGCGCTGCGCGCCGCCATCCCGCCAGACGCTGTCACCGGCGAGCACCACATCGCCTGGGAGACGCTGCCGCCGGCGCGCCTGCTGCGCTGCGCTAACCAGACAGCGGCTGACGGCTGGGAACTGGCCCCTCCCGCTGACCGCTGAACCCCGCCGCGTGGATCCAGACCCCAAGGTTCGTGCAACGTCGCCGCATAGTCTGTGCAAAATTCGCGAACATTCCGCAGATAAGCGGATGTGACCGGTTCTCAATCGGCTCCCCTCGCCTGCCACATGCAGCATCTGTGCTGGCACGCGGGTGATCGGCGCTAGCTGTCGGCGGCGAGGCGTTCGACAATCGACAATCGACAATCGACAATCGACAATCGACAATCGACAATCGACAATCGACAATCGACAATCGACAATCGACAATCGACAA
>JAYUUK010000502.1:0-7364 GCA_043754595.1 Roseiflexaceae bacterium
CGCGCTGGAGACGGCGCTGGCCGACGCCAGCGCCGACGGCGACATCGACGGGGTGATGCTGCATCTGCCGCTGCCACCACAGCTGGACAGCGCCGCCGCCATCGCCAATATCGACCCGGCTAAGGATGTGGACGGCGTACACCCGGTGAGCGCCGGGCGGCTGGCGCAGGGTCTGGCGACCTTCGTGCCAAATACGCCGGCGGGCGGTATGGAGCTGCTGCGGCGCGGCGGCGTTGAGCTGGCCGGCCGGCGCGCCGTGGTGGTAGGTCGCAGTAGCGTGGTGGGGCGGCCGATGGCGCTGCTGCTGCTGCACGCCAACGCCACCGTGACCATCGCCCATTCGCGCACGCCCGATCTGGCGGCAGTGGTGCGCGAGGCCGATATCGTGGCGGCGGCGGCCGGCCGCGCCGGGCTGATCACCGGAGCGATGATCAAGCCGGGCGCGGCGGTGATCGACTTTGGCATCAACGTTGGCGATGACGGCAAGGCGCGCGGCGATGTGGACTTCGACAGCGCTGCAGCGGTGGCCGGCGCGATCTCACCGGTGCCAGGCGGGACTGGGCCGCTCACGAACATCATGTTGATGCGCAACCTGCTGCGCGCCGCCGATTGGGGTGCGCTATCACGAATTCCACCGGCGGGCTGAAGCCCGCGGCTACTATGATTCGGAGGGCGTGTGCGCGCGGCTCTGGGTATGAAAGGTGATGGGTGAAAGAGTACGAACCGTTGGTCTTCGACGGCGGCGCGACCGGCGCGCTGCTGATCCACGGCTTCGCCGGCTCGCCCGGCGAGATGCTGCCGCTGGCGCGCCTCCTGGCGGACGCTGGGCTCTCGGTGCGCGTACCGCTGCTGCCCGGCCACAGCGAGAACCCGGCGACGCTGGCAGGCATCCCGTGGCAGGCGTGGGCCGAGACCTGCGACGCCGAGCTCGCCGCGCTGCGGGCGCGCTGCGCGCGGGTCTGGGCCGTTGGCTTCTCCATGGGCGGGCTGCTGGCGCTCAGGCTGGCGGGGCTCGGGCGGGTGGACGGCGTGGCGGCCATCGCCCCGGCGCTGCGGCTGCGCGGGCAGGAGTTTCTGCCGCTGCTCGGCGTGGCGCGCTATATCGTACCCTACTACTACCCGCTGGAGAAGGCCGACTTCGCCGACCCTGGGCTGCGGGCGAATATCGCGCAGCGCTCGCCAGAGCTGAACCTCGACGACCCGCAGGTGGTGACGTTTTTGCGCAAAGAGGTCAAGCTGCCGGTGGCCTCGCTCTACCAGCTCTACCGGCTCCAGCGCGCCGCCGCGCCGCTACTGCCGCGGATCGCGGCGCCGACGCTGCTGTTCCAGGGCATGCGCGATGAGACCGTGGTGCCGACCGCCACCGAGGCGCTGCTGACGACGCTGCGGGCCGAGCCGCGCGAGCTGATCCGCATCCCAGACGGCACGCACCAGATTTCGCGCGGGCCAGACCACCCCATGATCGCCGCGCGGATCATCGAGTGGATGGCGCGCGGCTGACAGAGACGCTGGCGAAAGGATGGGGTGATGTTCGATGACCGCTCACAGCTGATAGCCAAAAACCCACCGGCGCTGTACTACGGCGTCGCCGCCACCGATATCGACGGCGATGGCCAGTTCGAGCTGTTTATCGCTGGCAATGGCTTCCCCAACCGCATCCTGCGCTGGGACGGGGCGGCGCTGGTGGATCTGGTCATCCCGCCGCTGATGGACGCGCAGCGGCGGGCGATCGGCGTGGCGGCCGCCGACCTCGACGGCGACGGGCAGGAGGAGATCTACGTCCTCAATACCGACACGTTCGCCGGGCGTAAGCAGGTGGGCGACCGGCTGTTCGACCTGCGCGACGGCGCGTGGGTCGATCTGTTCGAGCTGCCGTACTACGAGAGCGCGCTCAATCTGACGGCCGGGCGCTCGGTGGTGGCGGTGGATCGCTTCGGCACTGGGCGCTACGGCTTCTTCGTGGCCAACTATGGCGGCCCGATGCGGCTCTACGAGATGGACGCCTCCAAGACGCTCAACGATATGGCGCGCAGCGCTGGCATCAACTACGCCACCGGCGGGCGGGCGCTGGTGGCGCTGCCGCTGGTCTCGCAGCATATGGATATTTTTGCCGCAAACGAGCGCGGGCCAAACCTGCTGTTCCGCAACCGCGGCGACGGGACGTTCGAGGAGATCGCGCAGCAGTCTGGCGTCTGGGATCGCTACCAGCACGGGCGCGGGGTGGCGGTGGCCGATCTGGACGAGGATGGCCGCTTCGACCTGGTCTGCGGCAACTGGGAGGGGCCGCACCGGGTGTTCATGCAGCTCCAGCCTGGCGTGTTCGAAGATATGGCCTCGGCCGAGCTCGCCACGCCATCGCGCGTCCGCACGGTGATCGCCGCCGACTTCGACAACGACGGCGAGATCGAGATTTTTTTTAACAACATCGGCGAGCCAAACCGGCTATTCGGCGTCCGCAGCGGCGCGATCGTGGCGCTCGACATCGGTGCGGCGCTGGAGCCAGACGGGCTCGGCACGGGCGCTGCGGTCTGCGACATCGACGGCGACGGGACGCTCGAGCTGCTGGTGGCCCACGGCGAGAGCGCGCCGCAGCCGCTGAGCCTGTTCCGCGCGGCGAGCGACGGCAACCACTGGCTGCGGGTGCTGCCGCTGACGGCGCAGGGCGCGCCGGCGCGCGGCGCGGTGGTGGCGCTGACGGCCGGCGGGCGGACGCAGCGCCGCGCCATCGATGCGGGCAGCGGCTACCTGTGCCAGATGGAGCCGGTGGCGCACTTCGGCCTGGGCGCGACCGACGCGGTGGAGCGGGTGACGGTGCGCTGGCTGAGCGGCCGCGAGGCGACGATCGATTCGCCGGCGGTGGATCAGCCGCTGGTGGTGCCGTACCCGGAGTGAGCGATAGATGCGTGGAGAAGACAATGGCCGATACGAAGCTGTGGTGCTGGGAGCTCGCCGAGCGGGGGAGTGGGCCAGACTGGCTGCTCACCGCCGAGTTCGACCGGGCGAGCGAGACGATCCTGGCGCAGATCGCTACCGCGCCGCCGGGATACGCCGCCTGCGACGAGGCCGAGGCGGACTGCGCCCCCCACCACGGCCGCTGCGCTATCCGCAGCTTCATCGACGCATCCAACGCCGATGACTACCTGGCCAATCTGAGCGGCGGCGCGGCGCGCAATATCTGGGTGTACAACCTGATCCAGATCCACCGCGACCTACTAACCATCGCGTGCGGCTACGGCGGGCGCGGCGATGACTACAATCGCGCCGAGACTGCGCTGCTACTGCACCTGCTCGCGGACCCGGGCATCGCGCTCCGCTCGTGGCAGGTGCTGGCCGGCGGGGACGGCTACGACTTCCAAAGCGTGGCGGCGGGCGCTGACACGGCGAGTCTGAGCGCATATCTCGCGAGGATGGATCTATGACAAGCACCAGCCTGCAGCGGCTCGTGGACATCGGCTTCGCCCGCGCTGGCGGCTGGAGCCTGGATGAAGGGACGCTCGGGTTCGATGTCTCGCACTATGCGCAGGCCAGAAATGTCCTGTACGCCTTTGTCATCGACGATGAGCTGCGCTATATTGGCAAGACCAGCCGGGTGCTGCGCAGCCGGATGGCCGGCTACCGCACGCCTGGGGCGACGCAATCGACCAACATCACAAACCATCAACATATTCTGGCGGCGCTCGGCCGGGGGCAGCGCGTCGATATCTACGTGCTGCCCGACAACGGGCTGCTGCACTACGGCGGCTTTCACATCAATCTGGCGGCGGGGCTGGAGGATAGCCTGATACGCGAGTTGGTGCCGCCGTGGAATGGCGGCAAGAAGGAGACGAGCGCGCAGACGCTCGCGCCGCTGGTGCCAGATGCTTCATTCGATGGCGACGCGGACGGCGGTGGCGATGCGTCTGGCGAGGCCGACCCAGTCGTTCGGTAGCGCCAGCGCAGCGGCACGCTACGGCGCGCCATCCCCTAGCTTGCGGTCCAGCCGCCTCTCGGCATCCAGCCGCTCCAGCGCGCGCGCGCCCATATCGACGAAGCGCATCCCCTCGGCGAGCGCTGGATGGGCGGCGCGCACCAGCGCGTACATCTGCTGTGCCACGGCGCGGTACGTCGGGTGGCCCTGCGGCGCGCTGCGCAGCTCGCAGAAGTGGTACAGCTCGCGCAGATTGATTGTGACGCGCCAGCGGACGTGGTACGCCAGCGGGACGAGGTACTGCGCCTGCTCTGGCAGACCGGCGGCCACGGCCCGACACGCCGCAGCCGCGCCGTCCAGGGCTGCGTGGTAGCGATCCGCCAGGCCGGCCGCCACCAGCTCCGGCGGCGTGTAGCGTCCGAGGTCGACGCCAAAATGCTGCCGCTCCTGGGTCAGCACCCGGTGGCGCTGGAGATCGCGGTAGGCCCCGATATCGGCGCAGATATCGAAGGTGTAGACCGCCTCCTCAAGCGCCCGGCCAGGCTTGTGGAAGCGCACGGTGCGATCGCCGACGTACGCTGCGAGCAGCGCCGCCCGCTGCGCGGCGTCGAGGGTATCGGCCGCGGTGCGAAGATCGGCGAGCGGACGCTGGCTGTGGGCGTAGAGGATGGCGGCCACCACCTTGCGCTCGGCGTGGGCGTCACTTTCGATAAGCGCGACCGACGGCTGCCCGCCCGATTCTGCCCGGCTCGGGGGCACGATCGTCGCCACGAGCGCGGCCGTCTGGGCTTTGCTCTCGACGAGGTAACGCTGCATCGCCGCGCCGCGCTCGTTTTTGGCGCGGCGGACGAACGACGGGATCAGCGCGTCGAGCGCAATCTGTAGCTGCTCGGCGAGGTCGCGCAGCTCGGCGAGCGGCGAGGCGTAGAGCCTGGTGAGCAGGTACTCAAAGGCACGGCCGTTGCCGAACAGCCCGACGTTGGTCATGGTGGCCATGGGGAGCAGGCCGCGCAGCAGGTCGAAGGCTTTGGCGCGGGTGGCGCTGGCGTAGGCCCGCTCGGAGGTCGCCGCATCGCGCGGGGTATTGGCGCGAACCGCCGCGAGCGTCGGGTCGAGCAGCGCGGCGTAGGTATCGAACAGTCCGTCGAGCGCGGCCTCGTAGGCGGCGGTGTGGGGCGATGCGGCGATGGTACGCTCGCGGACGTAGCGGTAGCGGCCATCATGCTTGCGGCTGAAGAGCACGTAACGAGTGCTCTTCTCCAGCGGGCTGATGCCGAGTCTGGCGTCTTCGAGCGCTTTGGCGGCGATGTTGGAGATGCCCTCGCAGGCGATGTGCGCCCCGCCGAGCTCGGCCACCGAGTCATCGCCGTAGCCGATCAGGACCCGATCGTAGAATGCCTCGGCCTGCTGCGTGGCCACGATCTGCTGCTGCGTGCCGCTGGCCGCCCCGCCGACGATCGCCGCGAAGCCGCTCTCCGGCTGCGCGATGAACTCATCGAGCAGCATGCGCCGCAGCGATTTCTCCGAGCGCGAGTAGCGGCTGAACAGCGCGCCCTTGACCACCTCTGGCAGGTTGCGCAGCCCGAAGACCGGCGCGTCCATGTCGGTCACGAACGGGGCGAGCAGCGCGCGCTCCTCGGCGGTGAATGGCTCAATCGTCACGCAGCCTCCCGTGGATAGTGTTACAGTGATGGCCGGTGAATTATAATACCAACGACGACATCTCATACCAGGAGCGACAGCTATGTCCGAGACATCCCCGCCAATCACGCTGCGCGACGGCCGCGTGGTGACGATCCGCCCGCTCGCTGCGAGCGATAAGCAGGCGCTGCTGGACTTCGGCCACTCGCTGCCGGAGGACGACTGGCGCTATCTCCAGAACGACTTGCGCGCCTCCGAGACCGTGACCTGGCTGGTGAACGCCAGCGATGGCGAGCGCTGGCGGCAGGTGGTGGCGGCCAGCGACGATGGCACGATCGCTGCGTACAGCTCGGCGCGGCTGATGCCTGGCTGGTCGAGCCACGTGGCCGATCTCCAGCTGCTGGTGGGGCAGCGCTGGCGCAACGTGGGTGTCGGGCGCTCGCTGGCGCGCGGCCTGGTGGACGCGGCGCGGGCGATGGGGGCGGGCAAGCTTCAGGTGAGCATGATTCAGGAGCAGCGATACGGCTTCGAGATTTTTGGGCGGATGGGGTTTGCCCAGGAGGGGACGCTGCTGAACCACACCCGCGACAGAGACGGACAGCGGCACCACCTTGTCGTGATGGCGCTGCACGTCGAGCCGAGGGTGGAGTGAGGGGATGACGCGCTGGAGGGGCGAAGCACGCGCTGCCATGCATGCTAGTGACGCGATCCATGTGCGCTCGCTTCGCCCATACAGTCGAAGCACAACGACCGGGGCGCGCAGTTGGGGAGACGGGGCGCAGCGCGGAGGGTTAGGCGCAGCCCCCGAGATCATCTTTCTCCGAGAATGGCCACTATGGAATCATCGCTGCTAACATTGACCGACGTCGGGCTGTACTGTGCGGCCGGCGATTTCTACATCGAC
Organism: Roseiflexaceae bacterium; assembly: GCA_043754595.1. Taxonomy (GTDB): domain Bacteria; phylum Chloroflexota; class Chloroflexia; order Chloroflexales; family Roseiflexaceae; genus JAYUUK01. The sequence continues at coordinate 6,453 of JAYUUK010000502.1, forward strand.
CCGTGGCGGCCAGTGGATCGCGCCGTGGTGACTCACGCCCACTCGGATCACGCGCGCCCCGGCTCGCTTGCGTACCTTGCCGCGCGCGACGGCGAGCTCGTGCTGCGCGCGCGGGTCGGCGAGGCGGCGACGATTCAGACGCTGGCCTACGGCGAGACGATCGATATCGGCGGCGTACAGGTATCGCTCCACCCCGCCGGCCACATTCTCGGCTCGGCGCAGGTGCGGGTGGCGCAGCGCGGCGAGGTCTGGGCGGTCTCGGGCGACTACAAGACCGAGCCTGACGCGACCTGCGCCCACTTCGAGCCGGTGCGCTGCCACACATTCGTGACCGAGTGTACCTTCGGGCTGCCGATCTACCGCTGGGAGCCGCAGCAGGCGATTTTTGCGCAGATCGACGCCTGGTGGCGCGCGAACCAGCTGGCGGGCAAGGCGAGCGTGCTCTACGGCTACGCGCTCGGCAAGGCGCAGCGGCTGCTGGCCGGCGTGGACGCCAGCATCGGCCCGATCGTGTGCCACGGCGCGGTGCAGCGGCTGAATGGCGCCTACCGCGCGAGCGGCGTGGCCCTACCGCCGACGCGCTACGTCAGCGAGCTGCAGGCCGGGTTCGCCTGGCGGGACGCGCTGATCGTCGCGCCGCCATCGGCCCACGGCACACCATGGCTGCGGCGCTTCGGCCCGATCTCGACGGCCTTCGCCTCGGGCTGGATGCGCATCAGGGGCACCCGCCGCCGCCGCGCGGTGGACCGCGGCTTCGCGCTCTCGGACCACGTGGACTGGGACGGGCTGAACGCGGCGATTCACGCGACCGGGGCCGAGCGGGTCTGGGCGACCCATGGTTACACCGCGCCACTGGTGCGCTGGCTGACAGAGCGAGGCTACGAGGCCGCCGCCGTGCAGACTCGCTTCGAG
>JAYUUK010000503.1:0-22221 GCA_043754595.1 Roseiflexaceae bacterium
TGCTACAAAGCGATGCGCACCGAGATCTTGCGCGATATGCGCCTGGAGAGCCGGGACTTCCGCATCGAGCCGGAGATCACCGCCAAGCTATTGCGGCGGGGGCACCGGATCTACGAGGTCCCGATCTCCTATCTAGGGCGCACCTACCAGGAGGGCAAGAAGATGAGAGCCAGCCAGGGTGTCTACGCGATCATCGCGCTGCTGCGCTATCGTATTGCAGGTTGATTCGATGGCAACCTTTCTCAGCACCCGCTACACCCGCGGCTTCAGCCTGTTGAACCCGCTTGGGCTCGCACGCAATCTGTGGCACAGCCGCGATCTCATCGGGCAGTTCACGAGCCGCGAGATCGAGGGGCGCTACCGGGGCTCATTTCTCGGGCTGTTCTGGACACTCATCAACCCACTTGCGCTGCTGGGCGTCTACACCTTCATTTTTGGCGTCGTGTTCAAATCGCGCTGGCCGCAGGCCCGTACCGATAGCCTGGCGGACTTCGCGCTTATTTTGTTTTGCGGCATGGCGACATTCACCGTCTTTAGTGAGTGCGTCAGCCGCGCGCCGGTATTGATCGTCAACAATCCCAACTACGTCAAAAAAGTTGTCTTCCCGCTCGAAATCCTCCCGATTAGCGTGCTCGGCGCCGCATTATTTCACGGCGCGATCAGCCTTTCGATCGTCATCGTGGCTAACTTGCTGCTCCACGGCTCGCTTCCCTGGACCGTCGTGCTCGTCCCGATCGTGGCGCTGCCGCTGGTGCTGCTGACGCTCGGCGTGAGCTGGCTACTTGCGTCGCTCGGGGTGTTCATCCGCGATATGAGCTACGTCATCACACTGCTGGTGCAGATTTTGTTCTTCATCACCCCGATCTTCTTTGCCGTCGATGTGCTGCCCAAAGATTTTCAGCCGGTGCTGCGCATGAATCCGTTCACCGATATCGTCGATAACATGCGGCGAGTCGTGCTCTGGGGGCAGCTCCCCGATTGGCAGGGGCTCGCGGTCGTCACGGCGGCGGGGGCGCTCGTCACGCTGCTTGGGTACGCCTGGTTTATGCGCACCAAACGCGCCTTCGCAGACGTTCTGTAGCGCGCCAGGACCCACCGAGACACGAGCAGCCATCTATGATCGCAGACCCACTCGAACGAGCACTGCCCAACCCCACCAACCGTGCATCGGCCGATGCTGAGGTGCTCATCAGTGTGCGCGGCGTCGGCAAGAGCTACCGCGTCTACGAGAAGCCACAAGATCGGCTCAAGCAGATGATGCTCGGCCGCCTCGGCCGTCACTACGGCCACGAGTTCTGGGCGCTGCGCGACGTCAGCTTCGATGTGCGAAGGGGCGAGACGATCGGGATCATGGGGAAAAATGGCAGCGGGAAGAGCACGCTGCTGCAGATGATCGCCGGCACCCTCGCGCCGACCGAGGGCGAGATAGCGGTAGACGGCAGGGTGGCGGCGCTGCTCGAACTCGGCAGCGGCTTCAACCCCGAGTTCACCGGCCGCGAGAACGTCTATCTCAATGGATCGATCCTCGGCATCGATCGCGCTGAGATGGAGCGCCGCTTCGATGATATCGCCGCATTCGCCGATATCGGCGCGTTCATCGATCAGCCGGTGAAAGCTTACTCGAGCGGCATGATGGTCCGGCTAGCGTTTGCCGTCCAGGCAATGGTGCCCAAAGAGATACTGATCGTCGATGAGGCGCTCGCCGTCGGCGATATGTTCTTTCAGGCCAAATGCATCGCGCTGCTCAAAAAGCAGCTCAACGATGGGCTCACGGTGTTGTTCGTCAGTCACTCGCTCAGCTCAGTCCGTAGCCTGTGCCAGCGCTGCGTCTGGCTTCAGAGCGGGCGGCTGGTCATGCAAGGGTCGACGGAGATGGTCACGGCGAGCTACGCCATCGATATGGTCCAGCAGATCAGCGAGATCAACAGCGTCGGCCAGGACGATGGCGGCGCGCTCGATGCGCTACCGCTCGATACGCCACCGATCGCGCCAGACGATGTTCAGTTGTCCGCCGCAGATACAGCATTCTCGCTCGATGGCGATGCCACCGGCGCACAGCAGATGCTGCGCACCGGAACGGGGGTGGCGCGCTTCACCCGGATTGCTATCATCAATGGCGATGGTGAGCCCGTCTATCATCGGCTATCGTTCGACCAAGCGATCACTATCAGCCTCAGCGCGCAGGTCAATACTCCGTGCGCTCACCTCGCCGTCGCCTATCATATTCGCAACAGCGCTGGCCTTGAGGTGACGGGCGGCGATACGCTGCTGGCCGGGAGCGACTTTCACGATCAGCGATTCGCCGCCGGCGACACGATCGACGTGACGTTCCAGACCCGGCTGCCGATCATCCACGGAACGTACAGCGTCAATATTTTGATCTCATCGTTCACCGATACTGTAGCTTTCGCCGACGTCCAGTTTCTCGATTGGATCGAGAACGCCTACGTCTTCGAAATGGATATGCGGCGACCAGTCACTATTTTCGATATCGTCTACCTGCCAAATCAAGTTACGTATCACGTCAACCGTGAGCGTCTCAAGTGATCGGCCGCCTCCGGGGTTTGCGGCAAGATAATGGGCGAGGAAGTTGGCTGAACACCACGCGGTCCAACCGCCGGCTCGTGCTCGTTGACGATATCTTCCCTCATCTGCTTTCGGCCTTTCGCATTGCCGAGTATAATGCTTACCTCCAAGCATTTCCGCACGCAGAGGTTCGCTCCAACGGCAACTCATTTCGTCTTGTTGGCGATGTGCGCAGTTTTGCGGAAGTACACGCCGAGTATGCGGCGCTCTTTCCCAGATTAGCATCAAAAGTACAGCTTTACACCGAAGATTGCATCAAACAGGCAGATGGTATTTATACTATCTTCATCAATAATATTTTTCAATTTATCGAACCGATCGATCGCTGGAACAAGTCATTTGTATTCACGCTTTATCCAGGTGGTGGACTTCAGCTCAATGACGCCACCTGCGATCAAAAGCTCCAGCGCGTGTTTGGATCTCCTGGCTTTCGCGGTGTGATCGTCACGCAGCAGATTGTTCGTTCATATCTACTCGGAAGAGGTTTTTGCCCATCCGAAAAGATTCACTTCATCTATGGCTGCGTCGTCCCAGAGGACCAGCTTCGCGCCACACCTATTCAACGTACATCCGCACACGATCGCGGGACATTCAACATCTGCTTTGTGGCGAACAAGTATATGGCTGGCGGGCTCGATAAAGGCTTCGATGTTTTCATCGCGGTGGCGCAGGCTCTCGCCGCACGCAGCCCATCGTATCGCTTCCACGTCGTCGGCGGGTTCGGCCCAGATGATGTTGCCCCACAGACGCTGAGCGAGCGGCTCACGTTTTACGGTACGCGGCCAACAGGTTTTTTCCCGAATTTCTATGCGACGATGGATTTGATGCTGGCACCAAACGCGCCAGATAAGCTCGGCCCTGGCGCGTTCGATGGGTTCCCCACCGGCGCAGCGATCGAGGCTGGCTTGTGCGGCGTCCCGATTTGTTGCACCGACCCGCTCGGGCTCAATCAGGTCTTTCGTGATGCCTACGACATCTTGATCGTCCCTCATCATGTCGCCACCATCGTCGAGCGGATCGAACACTACCGACAGCGGCCACGCGCCCACCGGCAGCTGTCACAAAGATCGCGTCGGACGTTCCAGCGCGTATTCTCGCATCGAGCGCAGATCGCGCCACGTCTGGCGCTGATCGATGCGCTGCTTGGATAATGATGGAACGCATACTAGTCATCGGGTCATCTGGCCACGCGCGGGTCGTCATCGATCTCATCGAGCAACGAGGGCAGGATACCATCGTCGGCGTCATCGACAGCTATCGTGCGCCAGGCGAGCAATGCATGGGCTACGTGGTGCTCGGCACACCTGACGATCTGCCGCTGCTGGTGGCTGAATATCATGCGACGGCTGCCGTGGTGGCGATCGGCGACAATCTGGCGAGGTCGACGATGGCACAGCACGTGAGCGCGCGCTGTCCGGAGCTCGCGCTGGTATCGCTCGTCCATCCGTCGGCGAGCGTCGGCCGGGCGACGCAGATCGGCGCGGGGAGCGTTATACTGGCGGGTGCAGTGATCGGCCCATGTTGCACGATCGGGCGATTGTGCATCATTAACACGCTCGCATCGCTCGATCACGACTCGGTGCTGGCGGACGGTGCGAGCCTCGCGCCACACGCGGCCACCGGCGGCGGGTGCCAGATCGGCCAACACACCGCGATCGGCATCGGCGCTTCGCTCATCCACGGCATGTCAGTCGGTGAGCATAGCGTGATCGGCGCTGGGGCGACGGTGCTCGGCCCGATTCCAGCCTACAGCGTCGCCTACGGCACGCCGGCTCGCGTGATCCGCTCACGGGTGGCAGACGAGCCATATCTTTAAGGCGCGGCGGGCTCTCCCAAAGGAACTATCATTATGTCGCACGAGCCAAACTCACACCTCTCTTTTGTCGAGCCGATCTACGTCACCCGCCCGGTCCTGCCCGATCTGGAGCAGGTGACCGAGCGGCTACGTTCGGTCTGGCAAAGCCAGTGGCTAACGAATAACGGCCCGCAGCACCGCGAGCTCGAAGCGCACCTGACAACATTCCTCAACGTGCCGCAGCTCTCGCTCTTCAACAATGGCACCATCGCGCTCATTACGGCGGTGCAGAGCCTGCGTCTCGCCGGCGAGGTTATCACCACACCGTTCACGTTTCCCGGCACGCCGCATGTGCTGGCCTGGAATAACATCAGGCCGATCTTTTGCGACATCGACCCGGTGACGATGAACCTGGATCCAGCACGGATCGAAAGCATGATCACGCCGCAGACGACCGGCATCCTCGGCGTCCACGTCTATGGCAACCCATGCCACGTCGTCGCGATCCAGGAGATCGCCGATCGCTATGGGCTGCGAGTGATCTACGATGCCGCCCACGCATTCGGCACCGAGGTCTGCGATGTTGGGATTGGCAATTTTGGCGATATTACGATGTTCAGCTTCCACGCCACCAAGCTCTATCACAGCGCCGAGGGGGGCGCGCTCGCGTGCCAAGATCGACGCCTCAAGGAGCGGATCGATCTCCTCAAGAACTTTGGCATCAAGAATGAAGAAGAAGTGGTGATGCCGGGTATCAATGGCAAGATGAATGAGATCCAGGCCGCCATCGGTCTCGTGATGCTCGACTATATCGAACCAGAACAGCAGAGGCGACGCGCGATCCTTGAGTGGTATCACAGCGGCCTCGCGGACATCCCCGGACTGAGCTTGACCGACAGCATACCGGGGGTGCGCAGCAGCTATCAGTACTGTGTGCTGCGGGTTGACGCCGCCGCCTTTGGAATGGACCGCGACGCGCTGCACGACGCGCTGAAGGGGTACAACGTCTTCACACGAAAGTACTTTTACCCGCTGTGCAGCGACTACGCCGTCTATCGACAGCTTCCATCATCGAACCCGAGTAACCTCCCTGTGGCGCACACAGTGGTACGTGAGGTGCTGTGCCTGCCGTTTTATGGACGCCTGAGCGAAACCGATGTGGCGCAGATCTGTGCTATAATTCGGCACGTCCATCAACACGCCTATGCATAACGATCCACTCGTCTCAATCATTGTGCTCTCGTATAACTATGCCCAATTTATCGGGGCGACGATTCGCTCGGTGATCGATCAGGGGTATCAGCGTTGGGAGCTCATCGTCAGCGATGACGCATCGCACGACGAGTCGCTCGCCGTGGTGCACGGTTTCGATGATCCGCGGATCACGCTGCTCGAAATCGCAACCAATACGGGGGCATCGGCGAACTACGCCCGCGCCTACGCCCGCTGCCGCGGCAGCTACATCCTCAGCCTGGACGCCGACGACGCGCTCGGCGCCGGGCAAATCGCCGCGCAGGTAGATTGGATGGAGTCCCACCCCGAGGCCGATATCCTCGGAACGTATGTGGTGGAGATCGGGGCAGATGGCCTGCCTACTGGCAACCGCGATGGTCACGAGGCGTGGTTCAACAGCGCGCACGATCTGAATTTACCGGAGTCATGGGCCTGGCAGAACCGGCTTTGCCACTCATCGGCGCTGATCCGCAAACCGCTGCATGATCGCGTCGGCCTGTTGCGTACCGATCTCATTCATACGCCTGACTATGAGTTCTGGCTGCGGTGTCTGCTGGCCGGCGCGCGGTTTGCGGTGCTGCCCGAGCCGTACACCCAGTATCGCTCGCACGGCGGCAACATCACATATGCCAACCGCGGGCGCGCGGTCGCCGAGCAGGTCTATCTTTTCATTACGAGCGTCTATGAGCTCCATCGGCGAGCTGGCGCGCTGGACAGTTGGGGGGAAGCGGGGGTCTGGTGGATGGAGGAGCGTAGCCGCGCGGCCGCGCTCGAAGGCGCGGCTGCGGCGCGGCTGGTGACGACGCCAGCGCTGCCCAACTTCGAAGATTGGTGGGTGTTGGCGAAGAGTGACGATCCCATACCGGCGGCTCACTTGATCGCAAGTTACCATCAACGCACGGATTTAAGCGATCAGCGCATCGAGCAACTGCAGCGTTGGATCGCAGATTTGGAGCGGGGCAAGCTATGGCTTGAGCAGCAGCTAGCTGAGTGGCAGCGTGTCGCTGAGAAACAAGCGGCTGAGATCGAGCAGTTCCGCGGCTGGCTGGACGATGCGAGCCATACGCAGGCGTGGCTTGAGCAGCAGCGCGCTAATTGGGAAAGCGAGGCCCACACCGCGCTCGCACACTTGGCTGAGCAGCAAGTATGGAGCTTACAGCTCGAATCAGGCAAAATCTGGCTTGAAGATCAGCGCGCAAGCTGGGAGCGCGAGGCGCAAGCATTGCAACGGCAGGTCAACGAGCAGCAAGCGTGGATCGAAACGCTTGAAATAGAACAAAAATCAAAATACTAAAGTATTGCACGGATACATTATTATGATAAACAAAAAAAACCCAGATTTCACGAACACTCCCGTAGATAACCGAAGACCCAAATACAATCACACTCCTTCAACAAGCACTATCAATCCAAAAGTGACGATTGTAACTCCGTTTTATAATACAGACGATATTTTCTACGAGACTGCACAATGCATATTTGGCCAAACTATGCAGCAATGGGAATGGCTTATCATTAATGATGGCTCTAATTCACCCAATTCTTTGAATATAATTGAAGAATACCGCACAATTGATCCTCGCGTGCGTGTGATTGATCATCAAGAAAATCGCGGCTTGCCTGCGGCACGTAACAGTGGCTATGAGGCTGCGCGCGCTGATTATATTTTACAGCTTGACAGTGATGATCTTATTGAACCAACCGCTATAGAGATTATGCTTTGGTATCTTACAAGCCATCCGGAATATAGTTTTGTCAAAGGATATAGCATTGGATTTGGAGCCGAACAATATCTTTGGGATTATCATGGGCTTCATCGCCCCGAAGAATTCTTAAAACATAATATCATCAATGCTACTGCCATGGTTCGAAGTAACGTGAGAGCGATCGTTGGCGGATACAATGAATCAATGCGCGGTGGTCTCGAAGACTGGGATTTCTGGCTGCGCTGCGCCCATGAGGGTCTGTGGGGTGCGACGATCCCCGAATATCTTGATTGGTACCGTCGGCGCGTCAGCCACGATGATCGCTGGCATGCGTGGAATGAAATTGGTCATAGGACGTTCATTGAACAAGCTCAACACAAGTATCCAGAGCTGTGGCAGCGCGGTGTACCGCAGATAGCGGAACGGCTGTGGCTACCGAATGAGCGTATATTAGATGAACTGCCGTGTGACAATCTACTCGCGCCCCACGATCGACGCTTACTGCTGCTGGTCCCCTGGATGACAATGGGGGGTGCCGATAAGTTTAACCTCGATTTGACGCGCCTGCTGCGCGACCGTGGCTGGCAGATTACCATCGTGGCGACCGCAACCGGCGATAATCAATGGGCGCATGAGTTTGCAATACATACCCCAGATATCTTCATCTTACCGCACTTTTTGCACCCTACTGACTACCCGCGATTCATTCGCTATCTGATTCATTCGCGCGGCTTTCACGCCGCGATGATCACAAATAGCGAGGTTGGCTACCTCCTGCTTCCCTATTTGCGCGCTCATTTTCCCGATCTCCCAATTGTGGATTACAACCATATGGAAGAAGAGACGTGGAAGAACGGCGGCCACGCACAGACAGCTGCACTCTATCAGTCCTATCTCAATCGTACGATTGTGTCGTCTACTCACCTCAAAGGCTGGATGGCAGGGCGAGGAGCCGACGCCGGGCGCATCGATGTTTGTACCACTGATGTGGATAGCAATTACTGGTCGCCCGATCCGACGATCCGACGATCCGTGCGGCTCGACCTCGACATCGACGACGAGCTCCCACTGATCCTTTACGCCGGCCGGATCTGTGAGCAAAAACAACCACACGTATTTGGTCAGACGATCCAGCTACTTGCAAAGCGAGACTCGCCGTTTCTCGCGCTCGTCGCAGGCGATGGTCCAGATTTGCCCGAACTGAGGGCACTTATCACAAGCCATCACCTTGAGAAATATGTGCATTTTCTGGGTCGGGTTCCGAATACACGTATTCGCGAACTCCTCGCCGCGAGCGATATTTTTTTCCTCCCATCGCAGATGGAGGGCATCTCGCTGGCGATCTATGAAGCCATGGCGATGGAGAACACGATTGTGGGCGCTCGCGTCGGCGGGCAGCACGAGCTCGTCACACCGGAGTGCGGTATGCTGATATCCCGTAGCACCGCCGCCGGCGAAGCCGAGGACTACGCAGCGGCGCTGTCGCTGCTGATCGACGACCCGGAGCGTCGGGCGGCGTATGGTCAGGCGGCGAGACGGAGGGTTGTTGAACACTTCTCAATCGATCGTCTCGTCCCACAATTCGAGGCTATTCTTGAGCGCGCAGCGCTGCCAGAAAGCTCTGCAGCAACCGTGACAGGCGGGGCGCAGACGCTCGGATCGCAGGCGATCGAGTACCTGCGTATGTCGCAACTCGCCGAGCGCCTCTGGCACGAACGACTGAGCGCACCGCCAGCGCCCCTCCCGCTCGCTCCCACACCACAGCCTGGCTACTATGATGACTCGCGGGTTAGCAACCTTCAAGACTGGATAGCTGAGCTCGAGGAGGGCAAAGCGTGGCTCGAACAGGAGCGACGAGGACTCGTGGATTGGAATGCAACGCTCGTCGCACAGGCGGAGCAACAGCGCAGCGCCTGGACGTCAATTCGCACCCTCAGCCGTGCGCTGCTCACGCAGCTTGCGCAGCGCGCAAGGCGGTTGATTCAGCCGAGGGAGCAATGATCGACCCGCGCGCACCCGATTACACCTTGACGCCGGTGGCAAGCGGGCGACCACTACGCACCTACTGCCCGCTCGACAGCGCGCGCCCGCCGGAAGTGACGATCATCACACCGTTTTTCAACACGGGTGCCGTATTTCACGAGACGGCACAGAGTGTGTTCCAACAGACGTTTCAGCAGTGGGAATGGCTGATCGTTAACGATTGTTCGAACGATCCTGAGTCGCTCGCCACGCTCGATAGTTATCGGGCGAGCGACCCGCGAATCCGTGTCATTGACCACGATCACAATCGCGGTCCGTCAGCCGCACGCAATACCGGCTATGCGGCGGCATCTACAAGCTGGCTCGTCAAGCTCGATAGTGATGACCTTCTTGAGCCGACCGCCATCGAAGTATGGCTGTGGTATTTGATAAGCCACCCTGAAGCGGCGTTTGTCAAAGGCTATACGGTCGGCTTCGGCGCGGAGACCTATCTGTGGGACTACCACGGATTCCACCGTGCAGCGGCGTTTCTGGAGCGCAACTGGATCGAGCCGACCTGTATGGTGCGCGCGGAGACTTTTGCCCGCACCGGCGGGTATGATGAGACTATGCGCCACGGGCTCGAAGATTGGGATTTCTGGCTGCGCTGCGCCAATGCGGGAATGTGGGGGAGCACGGTTCCGCTCTACCTCAACTGGTACCGCCGTCGGCCATCCCACGCCGAGCGCTGGAGCGATTGGAACGAAAAGGGCGAGGCTAAGATCCGCGCAGAGGCACAGCGCCGCTATCCAAAGCTGTGGACCGAGGGAATGCCGCAGATCGAAACGGATGTTCATCAGCCATACGAGCGAGTCGCTGACACCCTCCCCGTCTATAATCTGCTCACCAAAACGCGACGCCGACTCATATTTGTCATACCATGGACCCAGATCGGCGATGCCGATCTGTTTAATCTCAACCTTATCGTTGGGCTGCACGAGCGCGACTGGGATGTCACTGTCGTCACGACCAACACTGGCGATCATACGTGGCTACCAGAGTTTACACGGCTCACATCCGACGTACTCGTCATGAGCGCGTTTCTACGGCCGGTAGACCAACCGCGCTTTCTTCGCTATGTTATCGAGTCGCGGCAGGCCGATGCGGTGCTGATCAGCCACAGCGAGCTTGGCTATCATCTCCTACCTTATCTTCGGGCGTACTTTCCAAAACTGCCAATCTTGGATTATGTTCATATCGAAGAGCCATATTGGAACAGCGGTGGCTATCCACAGCTCGCGCTGATCTATCAGTATTTGCTCGATGGCACCATCACATCTTCTCAGCACCTCAGGCAGTGGCTAGTACAGCGCGGCTATCCAGAGCAGCAGGCTGAGGTCTGCTACATAAACGTCGCGACGGAACAGTCGAGGCCCGATCCACGGCTGCGAGCGAGAGTGCGGGCACGCTACCACATCCCTAATGATGCGACGCTCATCTTGTTCGCTGGGCGTCTCGTGGCACAGAAACAACCTGAAGTGCTCGTCGAGACCTTGCGATTGCTCGCCGAGCAAAAGATACCATTCCACGCACTTATCGTCGGCGATGGCGACCACGCGCCGCAAGTAAAAGCGGCGACTCATCGTCATCACCTGAAACAACAGGTACAGATGCTCGGCGCACAGTCCAACGAGACCGTGCGCGATTTGATGGTCGCCAGCGACATCTTCTTCTTGCCTTCGTTGCACGAGGGTATCACGCTCTCGATCTATGAAGCGATGGCGTGCGGCGTCGTCCCTGTTGGCGCAGATGTTGGTGGACAGGTTGAATTGGTGACGACGGAGTGTGGTATACTCCACCGACGCAGTTCACCGGCAGAAGAGGCAGCGACGTACGCGCGGTCACTCGCGGCGCTTTGCATCAACACAGAGCTGCGACAGCGCATGGGCCTCGCAGCGCGAACGCGCGTCGGGACGCAGTTCCGTCTTGCGGCGATGCAGGACGGAATGGATGGGCTGTTGCGGGCGGTGAGGTCGAGCGATCGAAGCGTTCCGAACATTGCTGCTGGGCTGATAGCTGCTCAGGGAGCAGTCGACCAGCTGGCGCGAGCGGCACAGGCATCGCAGATGTGGGGCGAACTGCTGATCGCGCGCGGAGAGGCGCGGCCACATGCGCACAAGGAATCATCAGTCAAAACAGCGCTCCGACGCGCGAGAAATCGCCTACGACCAGTATATGCCTGGGGTGTCTCGCACGGCATGACGTGGCTTGTGCCATTAAAAGAGCGAATCCGTCGATCGCTGCTTTAACAATAAAACGAACTAAACACATGAGAAGCGTAGAGTGTGTTCACGATGGTAAACTTGAATCGTTTAATTTCTAGTCAATCGTTAAGAAAGTTGCCTTTAATGATAGAAGAAAAAGATCAGATTAAACATGAAGATACCAAGTCGATCGACTTCAGTATTTTATCTTGGAAAATAAGCATTGACATATTGCCATTAAAAATTAGCGAAGAGGCGGATAGATATAGATCGAGGGCTTTGTTTGCATTCCTAACAATTAGTAGTATAGTTTTAAGCATTATTGTTTATTTTTCATCTTTTCCACGTGGCCTGTATATGGATGACTACGCTAATTTAACATCGGTCATTAATCCTGTTACATCAAAGTATATACCTCTGTTTGATGTACCTGTGAGCAGTTTTCCAGCCCGCTATTTCGGGTTAATTACCACATACATACTTACTGCGCTTGCATCGGAAAATGAGTGGCTTACTAGATTGTTAATGTGTTTCGGCGTGGTGTTGTTAGCTCTTGTATCGGCAGCCTTAACATATCGGATAACCCGGTCTAAATTATCAGGATTAATCACCGGCGCATTATTAATAGTCCCGGCAATTGGATATGAGGCTACTTTGTGGATCGGCGCAAGTGCGTACATTTTCGGCATCATATCAGGGGTTTTTTTCCTTCATGCTGTATGGGGTGCCGTAAGCTCAGAAGAGATGCGCGTAAAAAACCATCTAGCGGTATTTTTCAGCTACATAGTAGCGTTATTATATGGAGAGTGGCTCATATCAGTATTATTTATTGCGTATTTATTTCCTTTTCTTGCGTCTTTTCAAAAACATGAAAGGATATACGCAAGTAAAGACTATTTATTTCGCACACTATTTATTATAGGACTCACATTGGTACCCTCCGTTATATTATATATAACATCATACCGAAATGGCCTCGCTAAGGCTCGTGGTGGACTGGCCCTTTCGCCCGATCAAGTATTAGTAAGAGCTACTCAGTTTATCGAAGGCATCTATAGATTATTTTTATCACCTGATTGGGGCGGAGTTCTACAAAAAGAGGTTATATATCTTGGCTTAGATACATTAAAGACAAACTTTGTTACAGGATCTAGTATATTTCTAATTTTTTCCGTCCTTTTTCTTATAACTTTATTTTCAGGCATTACAAATAATTACGAGAAGCCACCTTATGGTATCTCGATTTTCATATTATCTTTCGTATTATGGTCAGTAATTGCATTACTCATTCCAGCCATATTAGTAAATGGACAAATTATCGAATATAGAATGTTTTATCTCCCATTTGTGGCAATATCAATAGCTATAGGAATGCTATCAGCGCTTTTCTCTTCCCCGAAAAAGCGGAAAAACATTCGATTTCGTCAGCTTTCTTTAGTGGTAGTATTCTTTATCGTTATATATAACATTTTAGGAACGCTAGGATACAGCAGAACGTTTGAGCTTCGACATCAACTTGATGAAGCACAAATAATGTCAATCTCAAAACATGTTCCCGGTATATCGCTAACTCAAAAACCACCAGTGTTTTTTGTAATAAGGGACAGAGAAAAACATCCCGTTGATTACGCACCAAAATTATCATTTTTGCTTTTTGGTGTTTTCGAGACACCATGGTCAGCAAAAAGTTCATTAGAGAAAGAGTATCGAAGAAATGACATTCAGGCGATCACTGTAAATAAATGGGTCTTGATGAACATAAATACCACAAAAGATACGGAAGGGAACGAAATAATGGATGTCAATGGACAAAAAGCCTCAGTATCAGATCTTATTCTGATAGATATTGTTGGCGAGGAGGCAAGGCTAATCGATAGTGTGTCTATTATTGAAATTAATGGGATCAAAAAAACCATCGCTCTACCTATGGCGCAAGTTTTGCGTGCTCGTGGAGCCGGGGAAACGTATAGCCTCGATTTGACAACCAAAGAACAATTACCATGATCCTGCAAGATAAACACAGCGTATCCTCTGGCCTGTCAATTGTCATCCCTGTTTACCGAAGCGAGACGACCATTCTTCCGCTTGTTGATCGCATTCTTTCTGTTACTACGCATATTAAAAATAACTGTGAAATTATTTTAGTAAATGATGGAAGTCCCGATAATAGTTGGAATGCAATTACTATCATGGCAAAAAAACATTCGGAAGTTCGTGGAATAGATTTAATGCGCAACTACGGACAACATAATGCGCTACTTGTGGGTATTCGTGCGGCACGTTACGCTATTATTGCAACGCTTGATGATGATCTTCAGAATCCTCCAGAAGCGCTCATGGATATGATAAAAAAACTTGAAGAGGGATTCGATGTTGTTTATGGAACACCGAACGTCGAACAACACGGCTTCTTTCGCGATGCCGCATCAAGAATTACAAAGATTGCACTTCAAAGCGCAATGGGCGCAAAAAACGCACGAAGTGTAAGTGCTTTTCGTGTTTTCCGGACAACAGTGAGAGATTCGTTTAAGCATTATAATAGTTCATTTGTATCAATAGACGTTTTATTAACATGGGGCACTACACGATTCACTTCCATATCCGTAAAACACGATCGAAGGCTTGTGGGAACCTCAAACTATGATGTTTACAAACTAATCAACCATGCAATAAATATGATAACCGGCTTCAGCACTGTACCCCTTCAGATAGCTAGTATTCTAGGCTTTGCATTAACACTATTCGGTATAGGAATATTTATCTTTGTGATAGGAAGATATTTTTTGATTGGTGGCAGCATACCAGGTTTTCCTTTCCTTGCCTCGATAATTGCTATTTTTTCTGGAGCGCAGATGTTCAGTCTCGGTATTATCGGTGAGTATCTCGCTCGCATGCACTTCCGCAGTATGGGAAAGCCCTTTGCAGCAATTCGTCAAGAAATTAGCTCTTTTTCAAACGAGCATGAGTAATTGTATGAATCCAAATTTTCGCATCGATCTTTCACCGTTAGATGAGGAGCGTTTTGGTATACGCTCTGCCCGAGCATCGAACATGTCAACCGATTCGTTACAGGCTGTTTTTGATTTCTGTAATACACATCAGGTTAAGTTTCTGATCGTGCGCTGCTCAACGCTTGATTTATCAACGACGCAAGCGATGGAACAGGCCGGATTCCGGATAATGGACACGCTTATCTATTATCATCGAGACCTGAAAGCAAGTATAATTTTTAACCAAGATAATTCACATTTCGTACGTCCAGTGCGTACTGATGAGGCTGACATTGTCCGACGAGTCGCCATCGATACGTTTCAAAACTATGGTGGACACTACCACGCTGATCCACGACTCAGCCGTGTAAAGTGTGATGAAACCTATGCGTCATGGGCTGAAAGATCAGTGATTATGAGAACTACCGGCTCCGAAGTCTTGGTCGCTGAAGATGAGAGTGGGATCATCGGTCTCGCTACTCTGCGTATGAATAGTCCTGAAGAGGGAGAAGGACTTCTTTTTGGTGTTACTCCCCGTGCTCGCGGTCGCCGCGTCTACAGCTCGCTGATGAATCATGCGATGGATTGGTGTCAATCGAAGGGGGCACAACGTATGATTATCTCAACACAGATTACGAATTTAACTTCGCAACGTACGTGGATACGATGTGGTTTTGAACCAACCTATTCGTACTATACATTTCATAGATGGTTTGATGAATAAACTAAGAATAATTCAAGGTAAGATCGATTATATATCTTAGTCAGGAGCATTTGATGTCAAATATTCCGTTTAATCGTCCAGATCCGCTTGGTAATGAACTTGCATATGTGCAAAAGGCAATGTCTAGCGGGCATCTATCAGGCGATGGCAGCTTTACAAAGCAATGTCACGCACTTCTCGAACAAACAACAGGTACGCATAAAGCATTACTCACTACATCGTGCACTCACGCATTAGAGATGGCCGCGCTGCTTCTCAATCTTACTTCAGGTGACGAGGTAATTTTCCCATCGTTTACTTTTGTATCTACAACAAATGCATTTGTGCTTCGTGGGATCACCCCGCGATTTGCCGACATTCGTCCTGACACACTCAATATAGATGAGAATGCTATAGAACGGCTAATCACGCCACACACAAAGGCGATCGTACCAGTTCACTACGCTGGCGTCAGTTGCAACATGGATGTATTAATGGATCTGGCACACACGTATCAACTCTCAATTGTGGAAGATAATGCCCACGGTCTTTTTGGTCGCTATAAAGGCCGAAGCCTCGGCACCTTTGGAACCCTTGCAACACAGAGTTTTCACGAAACCAAAAATTTTTCTTGTGGCGAAGGGGGAGCTTTATTAATCAATGACCCATCGCTCGTTGAGCGCGCTGAAATAATTCGAGAGAAGGGGACAAATCGTAGCCGCTTTTTTCGAGGTCAGGTAGATAAATATACATGGGTTGACTTAGGCTCAAGCTATCTTCCGTCAGACATTCTCGCCGCCTATCTCTTAGCTCAACTTGAAGCGCGTGCTACAATCCAGCAGAGACGACAAAGTATTTGGCAAACATATGCTGGGGGCCTTGAGATGTGGGCAGCACAGTTCTCTGTTCAACTTCCCTCAATACCGAAGGATTGCGAACAAGCTTATCACATGTTTTACATGCTGCTGCCTAACCTTGAGTTTCGCCAAGCGCTGATCGAACATTTGAAACAGCAGAATATCCAAAGCGTATTTCACTATCTCCCGCTCCATCTCTCAGATATGGGTCGCCGCTTTGGCGGAAAAGTTGGTGATTGTCCAGTGACTGAGTCGGTGAGCGATCGGCTACTACGCTTACCATTTTACAACACGCTAACTGAAAATGACCAGGCGCGTGTGATACATTCGATTCTTTCGTTTAAGTATTGAGGATTAAATTAACAGGTATAAGGGGGGTGTTTATTAATATCACGCTATTTATTTCGCGCTAATTCCTATTCCACACATGTTTATTGCCCGCCATATAAGGATCACACAACCATGAAGCACGTCGATATAACAAACATTGCAAGCAATGTTGTTTACAATAAAGATGGGTACTGGGATACAAATAATAATGCGTCCATTTCCTATCCGAGTGAGGGGAATTCTCTGACATTCGCCGTAGAGGATTCTTCATTTTGGTTTAAACATCGAAATGAAGTCATAAGCAGTATACTTAAAACCTATCCTCCAGATGAGCCTTTTTTTGATATTGGGGGTGGAAATGGATATGTCGCCAAAATGGTCGAAGACTCAGGAATACCTACTGTTTTAGTAGAACCTGGTGTACATGGCGTCAAAAATGCAGTTCATCGCGGACTTGAAAATATAGTGTGCGCAGAATTCAACTCATTACACTTTGATTCATACAAGCTACCATCGGTTGGCATTTTCGATGTGCTAGAGCACATAAATGACGATGTCCTATTTTTGAAAAACCTAAGAGATGTCTTAAATAAGAAGGGAAGAATTTACATAACAGTCCCAACATATCCCGCGCTTTGGTCGAATGAAGATGTATATGCGGGTCATTTCCGAAGGTACACAAAAAAATCTCTCTCTGACTGTCTAAACAAGGCTGGTTTTGATATAGAATATATCTCATATTTCTTTTCTTTCCTGCCAGCACCTATATTTCTTTCACGAACGATCCCTAGCTTCTTAAAATTTCGCGTCAATGTTTCACTTAAAAGCGCACAGCAAGATCATTCCAGCACACGAGGCTTCGCATCTCCCTTTATTGAGCACGTTATGAAATCCGAAATTCAAAGACTAAATAACTTTGGTACAATCAAATTAGGCAGTAGTTGCATTGCTGTTGCTCGATTAAAATAATCACAAATTATCATCAATTAACATGAACGTTCTCCGCCAAAAATTTCAAAATAAGGATGTTTCTATGATGCCGCTATTTTTCATTGGATTGACAATATTTTTAACCGTCATTGGCCAAATATCCGTGAAATGGGGCATGTCACAAAGCCCCATACCGTTACATAGCACTCCTTTTCAGGTTTTGTTAAATTTGGTAACAAACATTGGCTTTATGGCAGGCATGTTGTGCGCACTTCTCGCAGCGGTCAGTTGGGCGGTCGCGATTTCACGAGTTAAGCTTAGTTTTGCCTACCCATTCACTGCTTTATCCATTGTGCTTGTGCTCGCACTAACGCCGCTTGTGTTTGGTGAATACGTGCCGCCATCTCGCTGGCTAGGCGTTGCAATAGTTGCAGTAGGTATCTTTATCGCTGCCCAGGGCTAATATCAAACGGGGTCGCTCTTTGTGGTCGCACACTCCCACCACCTCTTCCTGCTCGTGCCGTGGCTGACACTCGGCGGCGCCGATAAGTTCAACCTCGATCTCGTCGCGCAGCTCACCCGCCGCCACGGCTGGCGCGTGACGATCGTCACCACCAAGATCGGCGATCAGGGCTGGCGCGATCAGTTCGCCGCCATCACCGACGATATCCATATCCTGGCTGGCCCAACCCGTCCCGCCGCGCTCGCCAACGCCATCCTGCGCATCGCGCGCTCGCGCCCGATCACCCACGCGCTGATCACCCACAGCCAACTCGGCTACCTGGCGCTGCCCTTCCTCCGCGCCCATTGTCCTGGCGTAGTCTTTGCCGACTACGTCCATATCGAGGAGCACGGCTGGCGCGACGGCGGCTACGCCCGCGACTCGGTCGAGTACGCGACCTACCTCGATACGACTTTCGTCTCGTCTGAGCACCTGCGCCGCTGGTTGATCGAACGCCAGTTCGAAACGAGGCGACCCGGCGACCCGACAACCCGGCGACCGGACGATCCACAGAACCGAAGCGACGAAGATCGTATCAGCGTCTGCACCACCAACATCGACGCGACGCAGTGGGATCCGCGTCGCCACGACCGCGCCGCGATCCGCGCATCGCTCGGCATCGACCAATACATGCCGGTCATCTTGTTCTCTGCCCGGCTCCACGAGCAGAAACGCCCACTGCTGCTGCTGGAGATCGCGCTGCGGCTTGAGGCCGCCGGCCACCGCTTCGTCTGCCTGGTGGCCGGCGATGGCCCGGAGCGCCCAGCCATGGAGCGCTTCATCGCCGACCATGCCCTCGCCAGCGTCCGCCTGCTCGGCGCGCAGCCAAACGCCCGCATCGCCGAACTGCTCGCCGCCGCCGATTGCTTCCTGCTGCCATCGGCTAATGAGGGCATCGCCCTGGCGCTGTTTGAGGCCATGGCCATGGCGCTGCCCGCCGTCGCCGCCGACGTCGGCGGGCAGCGCGAGCTGCTCACCCCCGCGTGCGGCACACTCATCCCGCTCGATGGCGACCAAGCCGACCAGTATGTTGCCGCCATCGCGCCGCTGCTGACTGACGCCACGCTCCGCCGCGCGCAGGGCGAAGCTGGTAGGACGCGGATCGTCGCGCACTTTCAGCTCGATCAGATGGGCGATCGCATGGACGCGCTGCTGCGCGCCGCCCGCCCGCTGCCGCTAGAACGGCTCCCAAACCGCGCCGCCGCCCGCGCCAGCCAACGCGCCGCCATCGCGCTGGCAGCCGATGAACTGCGCGTCGCTCGCGGCTCCCACCGCAGCCTGGTGACCATCGCCCGACCGCTCTATCACGCGCTGACCCGCAACCCAGCCAGCCCGCTCGCGCGCCTCACGCTGGCGGCCAGACGCTTCATCACGCGATTTCTGGTACGATAGCGCAGCTTCCACGGCGAGGCCGAACAGAGCTACAGGAGTATCGATCATGCCACAACGCGCCAAGCAGATGCTCCGCTCGCTTCGACGCTTCTACCACCAGCGTACCGCATCGCGTGATATCGGCCTGCGCCACGAGACATCGTTCTGGGATCGCTGGTTCCAGACCGCAGGGTTGGAGTGGCCTGACGAGTATAACGCGC
This sequence comes from Roseiflexaceae bacterium, assembly GCA_043754595.1. GTDB lineage: Bacteria > Chloroflexota > Chloroflexia > Chloroflexales > Roseiflexaceae > JAYUUK01. The sequence goes on from JAYUUK010000503.1 coordinate 19,451, forward strand.
GGCTCGATCCCTCGCGGCCACTCGGCGGCATCGTCGCCGAGCTCGCCGATGCGATCGATGCGCCGATCGTTCGCATCCTGGACGTCGGCGCAGGGCCGCTCACGCTCCTCGGCAAGATTCACCCGCGCAAGACGCTGGACATCACGGCGACCGATGTGCTCGCGCCGGTCTACGATGATCTGCTGCGGCGCTATGGCGTGACGCCGCTTGTTCGCACGCTCGCGGCCGACGCCGAGTTGCTGACCGCCACATTTCCTGCAAACCATTTTCATATCGTTCACGCGCAGAATTGTCTCGATCATATGCAGAACCCGCTCCGTGCCATCGAACAAATGCTGGAAGTTACCGCCGGCGGCGGCGCGATGGTGCTCATCCATCGGGAGAATGAGGCCGAGTTCGAGGATTATGCCGGGCTGCATCAGTGGAATTTCACGGCCATAAGCAATACATTCATCATCCACAATCCTCGCCAGCGCTATGATGTGTCCGCCGCGTTCGACGGAAAGGCACAGATGAGTTGCACCGTACACGAGGGCTGGCTGACGGTTCTTTTTCGTAAAGCTGCGGTATAATAGCCAGCTATGGCACACGTTCTCATCACCGGCGGCGCCGGGTTCATCGGCTCGCACCTCGCCGAGACGCTGCTCGGGCAGGGGCATGCGGTGAGCATCATCGACGACCTCTCGACCGGGGCCGTCGCCAATATCCGTCATCTCAAGCCGGATGCGCGCTTCCGCTATGTGCTTGACAGCCTGAGCAACGAGCAGGCGCTCGCCGAGCTCATCGACGACGCCGACACCATCATTCACCTCGCCGCGGCCGTCGGCGTCGAGTTGATCGTGCAGCGCCCGGTCGCCAGCATCGAGACCAACGTCAATGGCACCGAGGCCGTCCTACGCCTGGCCGCCAAAAAAGGCAAGCTGGTACTGCTGGCCTCGACCTCCGAGGTCTATGGCAAAAGCACGGCACTGCCGTTTCGCGAAGACGCGGATCTCGTCCTCGGGCCATCTACCGTTGGCCGCTGGAGCTACGCTTGCTCCAAGCTGCTCGATGAGTTTTTGGCGCTCGCCTATCACTACGAGCGCGACCTGCCGGTGATCGTGGTCCGCTTCTTCAACACCGTCGGGCCGCGCCAGACCGGCCGCTACGGCATGGTTATCCCGCGCTTCGTCCGCGCCGCGCTCACCGCGCAGCCGCTGCAAGTCTACGGCGATGGCCAGCAGAGCCGCTGCTTCACCTACGTCGGCGATGCGGTGGACGCCATGATCCGCCTGCTCGCCACCCCGGCAGCCATCGGCCAGGTGTTCAACATCGGCAACCCAGAGGAAGTGACGATCCTCGATCTCGCCCGCCGCGTGGTCGCCCTCGCCGGTAGTCCCTCGTCGATCGTGACGGTGCCGTACGAGACGGCCTACGGCGCGCAGTTCGAGGACATGCGCCGCCGCGTCCCCTCAATCGAAAAGATCGCGCGGCTCACCGGCTACGAACCATCGATGGACCTCGACGCGATTTTGCGCGCGGTGATCGCCCACGAGCGCGGCGCGCAGTGAGCGCGCCGCGCTTCCCGCTCGATCCGCAGCTGTCAGTCTTCGGCTACCGCCCGCTCGATCGCGCCGCGGCGCCGGCGGTCAGCATCGTCACCGCATTCTTCAACCCAGGCGCGCTGTTCCGCGATACGGTGGACAGCGTGCTGCGGCAGTCGCTCCAGCAGTGGGAGTGGCTGATCGTCAACGACGGCTCGACCGAGGCGCGCTCGCTCCAGGCGCTTGCCATGCTGCGCGATGCCGACCCGCGAATTATCGTCATCGACACGCCCAATCGCGGCGTCGCCGCGGCCCGCAACGCCGCCCTGGCAGCAGCGCGCGCCCCGCTGGTCTTCTTCCTCGATAGCGACGATGTGATCGCGCCGCTCGCACTTGAGTTGCTGGCTTGGACGCTCACATCGCACGGCTCGTGGTCGCTGGCCGCCAGTTGGATCGCGACTTTCGGCGAGGAGCAGCTGCTGTTTAGACACAGCCTCGGCGCGCGCCATATGTTTCCCCACGATAATACCGTCCCGCTGGCATCCATGGTCCGCCGCGAGGCCGCACTGGCTGTCGGCGGGTTCGATGAGCGGCGGCGCGGCGGGCTTGAGGATTTCGACTTCTTCATCCGCTGCGCTGCTGCCGGCCACTGGGGCCACGACGTGCCGCTGCCGCTGGCCTGGATCAGACGCAAGCCAGATGCGGCCTACACTTCGTACCGCTGGGAGTTCCAGGACGCCGCCGCGGCGCTCGCCCGGTTTCGCGCCGATGCTAGACGCCGCTTCCCCGAACTGTTCCGCGATGGCCCGCCAAATGTCGAGCCGCCACGCCCGCTGCTCGCCACCCACGCGCTGGTCACGCCAGAGCTCCCGTTCGAAAATAGACTGGCGCGCCCCGCAGGCCAGCGGCGCGTGCTCATGCTCCTGCCGTGGATGATCGTCGGCGGCGGCGAACGCTTCGCCCTCGATCTGGCCACAGGGCTCGTCGCCGCCGGCGACCGCGTCAGCGTGGCGCTGACCCGCGACGACGCCGACAATCCGTGGATGGACGAGCTCGCGGCAATCACCGGCGATAACTTCGACCTGCGCCAGTTTCTCCAGCCGGCAGACTACCCGCGCTTTCTGGTCTATCTCATCCGCTCGCGCCAGATCAGCCATATCTGGGTCTCAAACAGCCTGCTCGGCTACCAGCTGCTGCCATTCATCCGCGCCCACTGTCCCGATGTCGCGATCCTGGACTATAACCACG
>JAYUUK010000504.1:0-7344 GCA_043754595.1 Roseiflexaceae bacterium
AGGAGCCCAAGCCCGCGCCACCAGCCAGTTCGCACGGGGAGCTTATTCAGCCAGGCAACCGTGCGCCGGTTCGGACTTTCGTAGACGATCCTAGCCCCGCGCCACGCGCCGAAGTCAGCGCCGATGAACGGCAGCGCCGCCGCTGGCAGGAAGGGAAACGCTACCTCGCCGCTCGCCTGCTGGTGCTCGATCGCGGCGATCGTGCCGTCTGCGGCCAGCGCCGCCCGCAGCGCGTGATGCGTCGGCGGGCGATGGTAGCCGTGGCGAAACTCGTCGGTGCGGCTCCATCCGACATGCACTGGCATGCCGCTGCCACGCGCGAGCCGCGCCGCCTCGCCGGCCACCTCGACGTTCAGCCGCCGCCCGAACCCGCCGCCGAGATACGTGGCGGTCACCTCCACCGTCTCCGGCTTGCGCCCCAGCAGCCTGGCCAGCTCGTCGCGCACCAGATCGGGCGACTGCGTCGAGACCAGCGCCGTCACCTGCGCGTCGGTCACCGTGACCAGTGCCGCCTGCGGTTCGAGGTGGGCGTGGGCAGCCATGGGTGTGCGGTACTCGGCGCTCACCAGCCCGCCGGCGGGCTGCTCACTCGTGCCAAAGCCGCCGGTGCTCAGCGCGCCCACCGCATCGCCGATCTGCTGCACCGTCACGCCGTCGCCGCGCCCGACCTGGATGCGCGCATCGATCTCGGATTGCTGCAGCGGCGGCCGCTCGTCCCACACCAACTCCAGCTCCCGCACCCCGGCGCTGGCGGCGGCGCGGCTCGTGGCCACCACCCCGGCGAAGCCATCCTCAATGACCACGTGGAGCACGCCGGGCACGCTCGCGGCGCTGCCCGGCGCGGCGCGGCGCAGCATCGCCCCGAGCGTCGGCGGGTGGGCAGCAGCGCCGTAGGCCATACCATCGGCGCGGGCGTCGAAGCCGTAGACCGCGCGCGCTTCGAGCTTGGCCGGGATATCCAGGCGCTGGGCTGCACTGCCGACGATCGTAAATGTATCCGGCGATTTGAGCGGGATAGGCTGCTGCGGTACCTTCCACGCGCGCCGCTCGGCAGCTAGCGCGCCGTAGGTCACCGAGCGCTGCGGGTCGGCCGCGTCGTAGCACACGCCCTCGCGGATCGTGATGGCCGCCGCGCCGAGCTTAGCCATGGCGGCGGCCCGCAGCATCTCGCGCAGCGTTGCGGCGGCGGTGCGCAGCGGTAGATAGGCGCTGCGCACCGAGTTGCTCGCGCCGGTGCCGCCGCTGTCCGCCGGGCCAGCGCGGGTGCTGGCCTGGACAACGCGGATCTGCTCCCAGGCGATCTCCAGCTCGTCTGCGGCGATCTGCGCCAGCGCGGTGTGGATGCCCTGTCCCATCTCGACTTTTGGCAGCGCCAGCGTGACGGTGCCGTCGCCGGCGAGCGTGAACCATGCGTCGGGGGTGATTGGCAGCGAGGCTGGCGGGGCGGCACCCTCCAGCGCATCGGCCACGCCGAGGTGGAGCCGCGGCACGCCGAAGCGCCAGCCGAGCGCGATGCCCGCCCCGGTCAGCCCGCCGCCGATCAGGAAGCCGCGGCGCGTGAGCCGCCAGCGACGGCTCACGCCTGCCTCGCGCCGCGCTCGGACGCCAGGTGGATGGCGCGGCGGATGCGCTGATACGCGCCGCAGCGGCACAGATTGCCGGTCATCGCCGCATCGATCTCGTCGTCGGTGGGGGTGGGGGTGGCGGCCAGCAGCGCGACGGCGCTCATCATCTGCCCGCTCATGCACCAGCCACACTGCGGCACCTGCGCATCGATGAACGCCTGCAGCACTGGGTGATGCGAGCCGTCGACCGCCGTCAGCCCTTCAACCGTCGCGATCGCGTGGTTTGCGGCTTTGGAGACCGAAGTGATGCACGAGCGGGTCGGCGCGCCATCGAGGTGGACGGTACACGAGCCGCAGAACCCGGCGCCACAGCTCGGGCGTGTCCCCATCAGCCCGAGTTCGTCGCGTAGCACCCAGATCAGCGGACGCTCTGGGCTATCGGCGACGGTATACGTTTGTCCGTTGATCGCGAGTTGCATCAGTTGTTCAGCGCCCCGTAGTCGGTCGGGTCGACATTGACGCCCTGATTCCAGATCTCATAGTGCAGATGCGGCCCGCTCGCCTGCCCGGTGGCACCGACGTAGCCGACGACCTGGCCGCGCCGCACCGCCGCGCCATCGGCCACAGCGTAGCGCGCGAGATGTGCGAACGCCGTCTTGTACTGCGCATTGACGATCGCCAGATAGTTGCCCGCCGGCCAGGTATTTGGCCGTACCTGCGCGACGCCATCGTGGGTGGCGTAGATCGGCGCGCCGGCGGTGCCCTGTGGGTCGGCCACGCCGTCGTCGTCGCCATCGATCGCCATATCGAGCGCGCCCCAGACGGCAGCGGGCACGTGGCTGCCGACGCCATAGCCCTGCGTCAGTACCGTGTGGGAGTCGCGCAGCGGGTTGCCACTCGGGACAGAGGCATCGGCGCTGTCGACGTCGAGCGGCCGAGCCTCGCCAGCGATCGACGCTGCGCCGCGCCAGCCACTCACCTCCGGCGGCCCCTGCCGCCCGGCGAGCAGTAGGTAGACCAGCCCGATCAGCGCCAGCAGCCCGACCAGCCCCGGAAGCCGCGACGGCGAATCGTGCGAGTACATCTAGCCGCCCGCCCGCCACTTGAACACCAGGCTGTTGACACCATTGACGTAGGCCGGCACATTATTCTCAAACGCCGGGGCGTAGATCGGGATGATCTGCTCGATGGTATACGCGCCGCGCCCCTCGACGTACTCGACGGCGATTAGCGCGTACCAGTCCTCGATGCCATCCTTCCACGATGGATAATCGCGGAAGCGGTTATAGCAGGTCGAGTACCCGGCGCAGATGATATTGCCAATGTTGTGCGTGGTGCTGCCGTCGTCCTTGATCCCCGCCCACTGCGGGTTGGTGCCAGCACCGCTCTCGTGGATGAAAAACGCCAGCGCGTAGGCCGCGTCGATGCCGTACTTGCGGCTCATCGCGATCCAGACCTCGCCGCTGCCGGCCGCTGGAGAGCCATACGCCGCCAGCACATCGTCGATCTTGGCCGCGCTGATCGATGGCGCGCCGAGTACGCTGCTTTCGCTGGGGCGCGCCGCCAGGTTCGTCACCGGCGTGACCGCCACCGCCTGCGCCGAGATCACACCCTGGCGATTGACATAGTTGCTGAACGATGTCTCGGGCGAGCGCATCCAGAAGTACCAGATCACCATCGCGCTGATCGCCAGAATCGGCAGCAGCGTGAGCCACGGGATTTCGTGCCGCACCGGCTCGGGCGCGGCGGGGGTCCGCCGATAGGCCGGGCGCGGCTCGTCGCGGTGGAGCAGCGCATCTGCACGCTGTACCGCCTGGAGCGATTTAGACCGCGGCGCGGGCGGCTCGTCGGCGATATCGAGCCCGCCCGTCGGCCGTAGGATCGGCGCTGGCTGGCGCTCCGCGGTGGACACCTCGCGCCGCTCGCGGATCGGCCGTTCCGGTAGGTACGGCAGATCCTCAAGGTCGTGGCGACGCCGCGCGTTCTCCATCGGCCGGGGCGGCGGGCGCTGCGGGCTCACCTCGTCGACGCGAAACCGGGTGCCCTTCGTTTTTTTTGGCTGGTTATCGCTCATTACGGGGCACGCTTCCCGTTTAACTGCGTCTGCTCCTCGGGCGTCGGCAGCCTGAAGCCACCCTCCCGATTCAGATAGACGATCTGCTCGCGCCGAATGTTGAGCAGCAGATCGGGCAGATTGTCGCCATCGATGTCGTCGAGCGCGATCTGTACCGGCGTCAGCTCCTCATCTGCCCCCACCAGGTACGGCCCGCTGATCGACCGGACTTTGGCCGGATCCCCGCCTGGAAGCTCGATCACCGTCACCTGTCGCCCAATGTTCATCGCGATCAGATGCGTCGGCACGCCGCTCGCCTCGTCGTGGCCGACGAACGCATCGACATGCATGGTGCGCGGACGGCCGTAGCGCCAGTCGTCGTAGAGCACGCTCGCCCGCCCGACGATCTGCCCGATGATCACGTAGCCAGCTAGCACCGCCAGCACCAGCGTGATGCTATAGATGCCGATCTGCATCCAGCGCGGCCATGCGACCGAGCGGCCGAGCCGCGTGAGCGTGTTGAGATCCTTGCTTGTGACTGCCATAGCTGCGATCCTCCTCACCTCTGCCGCCAACGCGCGCAGATGCGATGCTGGCGCAGCATCGGATGCCGCTGCCGCTGCCGCGGGTGGCTCAGATGCGCCGGTATCTTGCGCTGGTGGTTGTTTCTCTGATGCAGCCATTATACTAGAACACTTGTTCGATGTCAATAAAAACGCTCGATCCCACGCTACGCCGGGACGATAGCCAGCACCACATTTGTGCCGCCGCGCAGCCGCGAGACGAAGGTGATCAGCTGCTTCATCAGGCCGTACTTCTTGGTCAGCAGCGCTTCACCGTTGGCCCACTCGATCTCCGGCAGAACCCGCGCGCTGGCCGCGATCGTCTGCCCGAGCGCCTTCCCGGATCGATCCGCCGGCCCGACCAGCACCGCCGGGTTATTGCCGATCCGCTTGACCTTGCCGGTGCCGCGCGGCGTCGTCACGTACAGCACATCGCCGGCGCGAGCGAACCAGACCGGCGTGACTACCTGCTCGCCGCTCTTGCGAAACGTCGTCAGGTTGATAAACTGCTGCCCATCGAGCGCATCGAAGCTCGCCATTATGTTAGCCTTCCCGCAGCCGCGCCAGCAGCGCGCCGCGCTCGTCGATCCGCACCTGACTCGCCGCGTCGGCACCCTGAAATAGTATCGCCAGCGTCTCGACCGCCTCGTCGCTATCGAGCACCGCGGCGGCCGCGAACACTGCCTCGGCCTCGGCTGCGGTGTGGACGTTGAGAAACACCACGAGCGCGCGCATCAGCGGCGACTCCTGCGCCACCTGCTGCTGCTCGCGGATCTGCCGAAGCGTCTCGATCCGGCTCCGCAGAGCGCCCGCCTCGTCGTCCCGCCCTTCGGCCACGCAGCCATCGATCAACTGCTCGACCGCGCGCTCGAATGGGGCTTTGAGCACCGCTGGTGCGCGCTGCGCGAGTGACGCCATATCGCCAGTGCTGCGCGTGCTCGTGAAGGCATCGAGCAACTGCGGCAGCACGATCTGCGCCTGCCCACGGATCTGCGCCAAACCATCGAGTCGGAGCTGGAGCCCTTCGTCTAGTTCGCTATCGCCTTCATCGCGCGCCTCGCGCTGAAGCTGCTCGACGATCGCGACAAAGCTTGCGTCCAGCACAAATGGGGCGCGCTGCGTCAGGGCGAGCAGCTCGGCGCTATCCTTCGTGGCCAGGAACTCATCGAGCGCGGTCCCGAGCGCGCCATCGATCTCGCGCTCGTGCTCGGCCAGAAACGCATCGAATGCGGCGCGAAGCTCGAGGTCATGTTCGAGCGCGGCGTGCATGCCGGCCTCGTCCGTCACACCGGCTGCGATCAGCCTGGCGCGCAGCGGTCCGGGCAGCGGCAGCGAGAAGGGATCGGTCATTATGCTACTTTCTCACCCCGCTACCAGCGCCAGCTCAGCCACCGCGTCGGCGAGCTCGGCGGTGATCGGCGTGCCAGGGATGCGCGTGTTAACGATGCCAAGAATTTGCCGGTAGTACCAGGTGGTCTCGGCCGGGCCGCGCTTAAATCGCTCCCAGACCGATGGGCCGTGCACGTTCAAGTCGATGCTGGTCGTCCGCGCGTTGTGGATCGCATCGGCGGCCTTGAGCGCCGCCACATCGGCGCCGCCGAGCGCCAGGTGCGCCAGCCCCTCGCGCTTGCGCTCCTCCCACGGCAGCTCAATACCGTCGGCGCGCTTGGTCTCCGAGACCGCCGCCACCAGCCGAGCCACATCGTCGCCAAACTGCGCGGCGATCGCTTCGGCGCTCACGTCGGTATCCTCAACAACATCGTGCAGCAGCCCGGCGATGCACAGATCCTCACCGTAGCCGTGGCGCAGCAAGATCAGCGAGACCGCGACGGCGTGGGCGATATATGGGACATCGCTGCCCTTGCGCAGCTGCGCCCGGTGCGCCACCGCCGCCAGCGCCAGCGCCGCATCGTAGCGCGCCGAAAATGCGTGCATGGGCTACTCCGTCTGTAGCATGTAGCCCATGCTGCGGATGCTCACCAGCGCCAGCCCGCCCACATCCGTAGCCTCCAGCTTGTGCCGCAGCCGCGCGATATGCGGTCGAAGCAGCGCTCGCGCCTCGTCCTCCGGCTGCGCCCGCCCGTACACCGCCTCGGAGAGCGTGCCATACGAGAGCGCCGTGTCGGGGTTCTGCGCCATCGCCGTCAGCAGCGCAAACTCGGTGCGAGTGAGCGAGAGCGTCTGGTCGCCGAGCTTGGCGCTGTGACGCCGTATATCGATCAGTAGCGGGCCGACTTCGATCTGGTCGGCGCTGTTCACCGACGGCGTAGCTGGCGCGCCGGTGTCGATCATCCCCAGCGCCCGCGCGCTCTCGCTGATCCGCTGCAGCAGCTCGCTGCGCTGCATCGCCACCCGCCGCTGCCCCAGCCCGCGCTCGACGCGCTCGCGGATGTCGGAGACTTGCGCCGGCTTGAGCAGATAGTCGAATGCGCCGTGGCGCAGCGCCGAGATAGCGCTGTTGATCGAGCCGTGGGCCGTGAGCAAAATCACCTCGGTGCCCGGGTAGAGCGCCTTGGCCTCGCGCAGCACCTCGATGCCGTCCTTATCGCCGAGCTGCAGGTCGAGCAAAATCAGGTCGAACTCCTCGACGTTGAGAATCTCGATCGCGTGGGTGCCGTTGGCGGCGCACTCCACCCGATACCCCTGCGCCCGCAGAGCCGCCTCAAGCATCATGCGTACCGGTCGCTCGTCGTCCACAACCAGGATTTTTGCGGGCTGTTTCATATTATTCCTCTCGCAGGGCGGTCGCCTCATCGGGCTTCAGCAGTGGAACCCGATCGATCGTCTCGATAATCTGCGCTGGACCATCGCCGCGCGACGGCAGCGCGATCGAGAACGTCGTCCCCTCGCCGGCCTGACTCGTCACCGAGAGCCGCCCGAGGTGCCGATCGACGATCACTTTACTCGTGTACAACCCGAGCCCCATGCCACGCTCTTTGGTGGTATGTAGCCCATCGAAGATACGTGCGAGCTGGTCGGGCGGGATGCCAACCCCGGTGTCGGTTAGCGAGAGCACCACCAGCTCCTGCCCGCTCTGGTCGACCGTCGCTGCGGTACGGATGGTCAGCAGCCCGCCGTCCGGCATCGCCTCTGCGGCATTGAGCACCAGGTTGAGCAGCACCTGCTTGAGCTGGTCTGACACGCCACGAATCTCCGGCACCCG
>JAYUUK010000505.1:0-7324 GCA_043754595.1 Roseiflexaceae bacterium
CCGCCGCCGCACTACTGCATCAGCGGGATCGTCAGGTAGTCGTCCGGCACGAACAGGCTGCCATCAGTGGTGCGCTCCGGCGCGCTGCGCGCCAGGGCGGCGCTCAGGTCGGCGGCGCTGGCGCGGCCGGCCAGCGTCTCGGCGAAGGCCGCGCCCACCTCGGTCACCTGCGCCGCGCTCTCGTGGACGAACTCCAGCCGCACGTGGCGCGCGCCCGCCGCCATCCAGTCCGCCAGGTAGCGGCTCGCCTCCTGCGCCTCGGCCCCAAACACCGTGTTGCGACATCCCACATCGGCCATAACCGGGTGCGCCCGCCCGCGGCTATCGCGCAGCGCCAGCTTGTGCTGCTCGCACGGGTGGCCGCAGTCTTTGTAGCTCGTCCCGCTGGAGAGGAAGCGGCAGAAGACGCAGTGCTCGGTGTGAAATACCGGCAGGTGCTGGTAGGCGATCAGCTCGATTCGGTCGCCGCCCAGCGTCTCCAGCAGCGACGCGACCTGCGCCGCGTTGAGATCGTGGGTCGGCGCGATCCGCTCCAGCCCCATACCGAGGAAGGTCTCGGCGGTCAGGACGTTGGCGGCGTTTAGGCTGAAGTCGCCGATCAGCTGTGGGTGGGTCGCATCTTCCAGCAGGGCGCGCAGCAGCCCGCCTGACCGCACCAGGATCGGGCACTCCAGCTTGCGCAGGAAGTGGACGATCCGCTGCTCGCTCGGCTTGAGAACCCGTGGGCTGGCGACGCGCGGCGCGATCCCGCTCGCGCGCACCCGCTCAACCGCCGGCCTGAGCCCGTAGAGCTCCAAATAGTCCAGCGTGATGCTGGTCGGCCGCAGCCCGATCGCCGCGTCCAGCTGCTCCGGGGTTCGCACCAGCAGGTGCAGCTGCGGGGTGTCGCTGGCATCCTCCGCGACGCGCTGTCTGCTGCGCTCGGCCCGCATCGCCGCCAGGCTCGCCGCCGCATCGTGGACGGTGCTCTGGCGCGGTGCTGCCTGGATCGCGGCGAGTCGCTCGGCGGCCTCGCGGCGCACGGCGTTGAGCAGCGCCGGCGGCGCGAATGGCTCGCCGCCGATCTCTGCCTCCAGCGCATCCAATCGGTAGGACGTCGCTCCGAGCCGCCCGAGCTGCTCGCGCAGATACGAGGCGTCGGCCGGGCGGTGCTGCGCGCGCGTCAGCGGCTCGGGCGATGTCACCGTCACCTCGACGTGCGGCTGGGCGACGAGCGACCAGGTGGTGCGCAGCTGCTCGCCCTCGCGCGCCATCACCGCCACCGCGAGCGGCTGCTTGTGCTGCGGCGACGCCGGATCGGTGTACTGCTGCACCGCCTTCGTCAGCTGCGGGTCGTGGGTGCGCCACAGCAGATCGCCCTCGCGAATGCGCCGCGTGTCGAGCGCGCCGTGGCCGAAGCCGAGCTCTAGCAGCCCGCCGCCGCCGCGCGCCGGCAGCACTTGGTAAAGCCGCCCGCCCTCCTCGCGCTCCTCGGGGCTGCGCCAGTCGGCGGCGTCGAACACCACGCCGTCGCCCGGCTTGAGCGGCATCTCGGCGCTGCTCGGCTCCGGCGCGATCAGCACCCGGTCGCCCAGCACCCGCGAGACCTTGCCCACCAGCACGCCGCGGTGGCGCGGGGCGCGGCCGCTCACTGCGAGCTGGTGGTTGGTGCCGCCGATGAAAAATGGCCCCATCCCGCGCGAGTAGACCTGCTCAAGCCGCAGCTCCTCAGCCCGCGTCAGGCTCTGCGGTAGCCCGGCCCAGGCCTCGTCCACCGCCTTGCGGTAGCTCGCCGTGGTCAGCGCCACGTACTCCTCGCTCTTGTAGCGCCCCTCGATCTTGAGCGCCGAGACGCCGATCTGTACGATCTCGGGGATCTGCTGCAATGCGTACAGGTCGCCTGGCGAGAGCAGGTAGCGGGCGTCGGCCAGCGGTCGCAGCACATCGTCCACCAGCAGCTCGTATGGTAGCCGGCAAGCCTGCGCGCACTGCCCGCGGTTGGCTGAGCGCCCTCCCCACGCCTCGGAGGAGAAGCACTGCCCCGAGTACGAGACGCACAGCGCGCCGTGGACGAATAGCTCAAGCTCGCAGCTGGTGGCCGCGCGGATCTGCCGGATCTCGTCGAGCGATAGCTCGCGCGCCAGTACCACCCGGCTCACCCCAAATTGCCGCGCCAGCTCGACGCCCTCGGCCGATGTGATGCTCATCTGCGTGCTGCCGTGGATCTCCAGATCCGGCGCGATCCGCCGCGCCAGCTGCGCCACGCCGACGTCCTGCACGATGATCGCGTCAACGTCGCATGCAGCGATCGCTTCGAGCGCCCGCGCCGCCGCGCCGAGCTCGTGGTCGAAAACGAGCGTGTTGAACGTCACGTAGCCGCGCACGCCGCGCCGGTGCAGCGTCCGCATCGCATCGGGCAGCTCGGTCAGGGTGAAGCCGACCTTCGCGCGCGCCGTAAAATGGTTCAGCCCGAAATAGACGGCGTCGGCGCCGGCCTCGATCGCAGCGTTCAGCTGCGGCCAGTGGCCTGCCGGGCTCATCACCTCGGGCTTGGTTGGTGTATGTGTCATGCTGCCATGATAGCCGCCGCACGATCGGCTGTCAATGGCGGGCGGCCACGGTGCGCGATCAGTTGAACGAGGTCGACCACTTGGCGGTCGACCACTTGGCGGTTGTCCAGCTCGCCGAGGATCAGGCTGAGGATGAACGGCGAGCGAGTCAGAGCGGTGCGGGCGGAAGTGACGTGATGTGATGTGATGTGAGCGATATACACCTACTCCTCCTTTTTTTGTTGTGCTGAGAAGTAGAGGGTGCGCTCGATGTCGAAAACGGTACAGCATGGCAGCGTCGCTGGGGAGAAATCTCGCGGTATAATACCGCTATGCAACGAATACTCAACGTGATGATCGCGCGCCCGGTGATCGCCGTGGCGTGGCTGCTCGCGCTCGCCATTCTGGTCGGCAGTCTGTTTGTCGGTCAGCCGCCGGTGGTATTGGCGGCGCTGCTGCCGCTCGGCTATGCGCTGGCTGTGCAGCGCCGCGCCCACGCTCGGCTGGACACGCGGATCGCCGCCGTCGTCGGGCAGACCAGTGAGTGGTCGGTGAACATGAAGGTCTTCCCGAGCTACAAGTTCGTCGATGTTCACCGCGCGGCGGCGAGCTTCGCCAAACGCTCGCCCAGCACAGAGTTGATCGCCTCGGAGTATATGTTCCTGCTCCAGTCGCTGCTCGGCGGCGTCGGCCGCGGCGATGTGACCATCGCGCCGGCGACGCAGATGGCGCGCAAGATCTCCTACACCGATCAGGTCTTCCTGCCGGCCGATGCCTTCTGGCTGATGCGGACTTCTGGCGAGCTGCCATCTTGCGTCGTGCGCGCCCGCTTTGTGCGCAACAGCCGCCAGGTGACGCTCGAAGTCGCCGCGCGCCAGGAGGCCAAAGCCATCGAGATTATCGAGGCGATCGTCGCCATCGCCTCGCAGGAGAGCATCTACCGCAATAAATCGGTGCGGATCTCGGTCACGCCAGAGGCCCCTGAGCACTACGGCGACGAAGATCGCGACGACCCGGTCGATCTGATATTCACCCAAGATACGCCGGTCGGTGCCGACGACATCGTGCTTGAGGAGGCGACCCGCGAGCTGCTGGATCGCACGGTCGTCGACTTTCACCGCCGCCGAGGCGAGCTCATGGCGCTCGGTCTGCCTGGGCGGCGCGGCGTGCTGTTCTACGGTCCGCCAGGCACCGGCAAGACCTATACCTGCCGCTACCTCAGCCACCGCGTCGAGCCGGTCACCACCGTCATCGCCACCGGCCACGCGCTGCTGAACATGAAGGCGATCTGCGGGCTGGCACGCTCACTCCAGCCGGCGCTGGTGCTACTGGAGGATGTCGATCTGGTGTTCATGGACCGGCAGATGAACAGCTATGCTACGGTGCTCGGCGAGTTCCTCGACCAACTGGACGGCTTTGCGCCAGATGACGAGGTGATCTTCATCCTGACTACCAACGCGCTGGAGCGGGTCGAGGGCGCGATCAAAGACCGCCCCGGCCGGGTCAGCCAGGTGGTCTACTTCGGCCCGCCGAGCGCGCCACTGCGACGACGCTACCTGGAGACCCAGCTGCGCCACTACGATCTGGCGCAGGTCGAGCTCGAACAGATCGTCAACCGCACGGATGGGGTCAGCCAGGCGTTCTTGAAAGAGCTGGTGTTTCGCGCCGTCCAATTCGCCACGATGAATAACAGTGCCGGCATCACGCTCCACACTGAGCATATCATCTCGGCGCTCGATGATATGATCGGCGGCGGGGGCAAGAGCGGGCGGCGGATCATTGGCTTTCAGGTTGAGCATACCTGATATCGCCGCGCACCAGACAGCTGTTCACCAGGTCGCGCACCTCGTTGAGCAGCGTCTCGCGCGGCGTGGCCGTTTTGCTGAGGATCTGCTCGACCGCCCCGGTCAGCTGTGCCCGATCCTCGCCGCTGAGGTCCATCGCGGTCACCACCACCACCGGTACTGTCCGCCGGGCAACATCGTCCGAGGCACGTAGCTGCCTGACGAACTCGAAGCCGTCCATCTCCGGCATCATCAGGTCCAGCAGCACCAGCATCGGCGCGACCCGCTCCAGCGCCGCCAGGCCCTCGACGCCATTGCTGGCCTCCTCGACGCCGTACCCCTCGCGCTCCAGCATTCGCCGCATCAGCTCGCGCACCGCCGGGTCGTCTTCGACCAGCAGCACGGTACACGGCGGCGACTGGCAGCGGTAGCGGCTAAGCACCGTCGTCAGTCGATCGCGATCCACCGGCTTGGTCAGGTAGTCGGCCGCGCCGAGCGCGTAGCCCATGTTGCGGTTGTCCACCATGGTCAGCATCACCACCGGGATCGCCGCCAGTGCCGCATCGGCCTTGAGCGCCGTCAGCACTGCCCAGCCGTCCATCTCGGGCATCATCACATCGAGGGTGATGGCTGACGGCAGCAGCGCCTGCGCCTTGCGCAGCCCGCTCACGCCATCGGCCGCCAGCTCGACGCGAAATCCCTCGCGGCTTAGGAAGCGCTCCATCAGCTCGCGCGCCGCCGGGTCATCGTCGATCACTAGCACCAGCGGGCCGCCGTCGCCCTCGGCGATCTGGCTCGTCAGCGCCTCGACCAGCTCGCCGCTCGGCTGCGGCGCTGCGGCGAGGTGCTCGCTGTCGGCGGGCAGGAGGATGGTGAACGTCGTGCCGACGCCAGTCTGGCTGCTGACGCTGATATCGCCGCCGAGCATCTGACAGAAGTGGCGGGTGATCGCCAGTCCCAGTCCGGTGCCGCCGTACTTGCGGGTCGTCGATGAGTCCGCCTGGTTGAAGGCCTGGAACAACCGGCTGAGCTGAGCCTCGTTCATGCCGATGCCCGAGTCGATCACCTGAAACTCGATGGTGGCCGGCGCGCTGTCGGGGACGCGGCGCACGTTGAGCTGGATCGTCCCCCGCTCGGTGAACTTGGTGGCGTTGGACAGCAGGTTGAACAGCGCCTGGCGCACCTTGGTCATGTCCGAGCGCATCTGCCCGAGCGGCTGCTCGACGTTGATCTGGAGCACATTGGTGTTGCGCCGCACGAGCGGCTGGATGGTACTGGCCACCTCGCCGACCAGCTTCTGAATATCGAAGCTCTCGAAATACATGTCCATCTTGCCGGCCTCGATCTTCGAGAGATCGAGAATATCGTTGATCAGCGTCAGCAGATGGCGGCCAGCCGAGTGGATCTTGGTCAGGTCGCTGGCGAGCGAGGTCTGCGCCTCAAGCTGCGCCTCTTCCTGGAGCATCTCGGAGTAGCCGATGATCGCGTTGAGCGGCGTGCGCAGCTCGTGGCTCATGTTCGCCAGAAACACGCTCTTGGCGCGGCTGGCGCTCTCGGCCACATCGCGCGCCTGCCGCAGCCGCTCCTCGGCCTCCAGCCGACGGGTGATGTCGCGGGCGATCACCACCAGGAAGGCGTGGTTTTCGCGCTGCCAGCGCCCGACGGTCAGGTCGAGGGTGATCACGCTGCCGTCTGGCCGGTGGACGTTGAGCTCGTGCCCCGAGCCGCCCATCCGGCTGAGCTGCGGCATCGTCGCCGGGATGATTTGCCCAATCGGCCGCCCGACGCCGCCGCTACTGCCAAACATGGCCTCGGCCGCCGGGTTGATCGAAGCGACGTGGCCGCGCTCGTCGATGGTCAGGATCCCGTCCACGGCATTATCGACCACCGCCTGCCGGAACTGCCCGGCGGCCATCAGCGCGGCGGCGATGCTGTTGAATGATGCGGCCACCCGGCCGAGCTCGTCGCGATTGTTGAGCTGTACCATCGTCGCCATCTCGCCGCTGACCATGCGGGTCGCAGCGTCGTCGAGTGTGCTCACGGTCCGCATCACCTGCCGGTAGAAGCCGATCAGCAAGTAAATGACCGTGGCGAGCGCGGCGAGCGCGAGCAGCGTCACGCCGAGCTTGCGCTGGTTGAAGCCGTCGATGCGCCGCTGCAGCAGGGTGTCGAGCTGGACCACCGCCCCATCCCACAGCGCAAACGTCTGCGTCCGATCGGTGCCGATCGCCGCAGCGATAGCTGTAGCATCGACGCCATCGTCAGCCTTTGCCTCCTTCTCCAGCAGTTTGACGAGCGCCAGACCGGCCACATACTGCGCGTCGAGGCTGTCGCTGAGCGCCGGGCGCACGTTGCCGGCCGGATTATTGTGAAACGCGACCTGCAGGTTGCGCTGCGTTTTCTCGATATTGGAGCGGATCAGGCCGGAGAGTACCAGTAGCTCGGCCTGGCGCTGCTGGCCTGGGCTATCGGCTAACTGCTGCGTGCGCTCCAGCAGGCTCAGATGCTCGGGGATTTTGAGCAGCACCGAGTCCATCAGGTAGTAGCTGTCCAGGTCTGGGTCGAGGATGAGGTTCGACGAGTCGCCGACGAGCGAGATGAGCTCGCGGATATCGATGGCGAAGGCGTTGTAGAGCGCATCGGTCGCGGCGAGATCGCGCGGCTCCGGCTGGCTTTTGATCGCCTGCCAATCCACCAGCAGCGAGGCGTAGCGTCGGCTGGTGCCGAAGCGATCGCCGTAGCGCGCCTCTACTCGCGCTACATCCAAGATGATCGCGTCGATCTGGCGCTGCGCTGCGCGATGCTGCTCCAGCTCAGAATCGCCGGCGGTCGCGCGCGCCACCGGCACGGCGGCGAGCAGCTGGCGCAGCGGCCGAAGATACTCGATGCCGTGCAGTTCCTGGGTCGCGAAGTTCACTCGGCTATCGATCTCACCTATCAACAGCGACATGACGAGCCCGAGCGGCAAGATAAAGAGCAAGCTGATGAGGACGAACTTTTGGGGATAGCTGA
>JAYUUK010000506.1:0-2482 GCA_043754595.1 Roseiflexaceae bacterium
CCACACCGGGATGCGCGCGCTCGCCGATGACTCGGGGCTGTGCGTCGATGCGCTCGATGGCGCGCCAGGCGTCTACTCGGCGCGCTACGCCGGCCACGGCGCGAGCGACGCCGACCGCATGGCGCTGCTGCTGCGCAATCTCGCCGATGTCCCCGATGCGGCGCGCACCGCCCGCTTCGTCTGCACCATCGCTATCGCTACGCCCGACGGGGCGTGTGCGTTTGTAGACGGCGTGCTCAAAGGGCAGATCGGCCACGAGCCGCGCGGCGACCACGGATTCGGCTACGACCCAATCTTCGTCCCGCGCGGTGAGACGCGCACGCTAGCGGAGATCCCGCCCGACGAGAAGAATGCCATGAGCCACCGCGCCCGCGCCGCGCGGGCGGCACGCATCGTGCTTCAGGATGCCGTATAATGGGGCGGCCGTTCGACGACCCAGAGGAAAGCCGCTATGCCTGATATGTTGCTCACACCGCCCGATATCGCACAGTACCACCTGCCGAGCCAGGAAGCGGCACACGACGCTGCCTACCGCAGCCTGGCGCACCAGCTCGGGGCCGCCGAGAAGATCTGGATTGTGCGGGAGCAGTTTCACCCCCACGAGATCTTTTGGGATCTCGATATCGTCAGGCAGGGGGCGCAGGGCGACTGGGTGCGGCAGCGCTACCGCTACGATGGGCAGTCCGAGACGATCTACTATCTCGGCGAGAGCGCCCTCTCCGTCGCTGAGTTCCGCGCCGCGCGCAAGTCGCTGCCGCGCTTCGATGTGGTCGCCTGGAAGCGCTGATCCGCCGCGCACTACGCCGCGCTCTGGCTCGGCTGCGGCTGCGGCGCGAGACCGGCGCGGCGATCGCCGATGCGCGCCGGCGCGAGCGAATTGCGGCGGCGCGGGCCAAGCGTAAAGCTGCGGCGAGCGTGGCCGCAGCGCAGCGCAGGGAGCGGGTGGCAAACGCCCGCCATCGCGAGCAGATCGCCGTAGCGAGCGCGCGGCGCGCCGAGCGGGTTATGACGGTGCGCGCCAGGCTGCGCGCCAGACTCACATGGTTTCGGCTCCGGCGGCGTGAGGCCGTCGGTGCGGCAAAGGCGCGACGAAGAAGCGGCGATAGATAAGAAAGTGTGACGATGCTCGGTCTTCTGCCCAAGAAAAAACTGCTGAGCGATCGCCAGGAGTTGCTGCTCGAACAGGAGCGCGTCGCGCTCGCCACGCTTCACGGCGCGCTCGAAGCCTTCGGTGCCGACGTGGCCCCCGGCGACGCGCGCACCCTCGACGAGACGATCGGCGGGCTGAGCGAGCTGTTCATGCTGGTGATCGCCGGCGAGTTCAACTCGGGCAAGTCGAGCGTGATCAACGCGCTGCTCGGCGAGAAGATCGTGGCCGAGGGCGTGACCCCCACCACCGACGCGATCACGCTGCTGCGCTACGGCCCTACCCCCGAGCGCCGGACTGTCGAGCAATTTTTGGAAGAGCACCGCTACCCGGCCGATGTGCTGCGGCAGATCCTGGTGGTGGATACGCCGGGCGCCAACGCGGTCATCAGGCGCCACGAGGAGCTGACCCGCGAGTTCATCCCGCGCGCCGATCTGGTGCTGTTCGTCACATCGGCCGACCGGCCGTTCACCGAGAGCGAGCGCGCCTTCCTCGAACTGATCCGCGACTGGGGCAAGAAGATCGTCATCGTGCTCAATAAGGTCGATCTGCTCGAACCGGCCGAGCTGGAGCAGGTGGTCGCCTTCATCCGCGAGCACGCCCGGCCGCTGCTCAGCACCGACCCCGAGATTTTTCCAGTCTCGGCGCGGCTGGCGCAGCGCGCCAGGGCCGAGGGCGGCACGGCGGCGCAGTGGGAGGCGAGCCGCTTCGCAGCCATCGAGCGCTATATCCTTGAGACGCTCGACGAGGAGCAGCGGGTCAGGCTCAAACTGCTCTCGCCGCTCGGGGTGGCCAAGCGCCTGGCGGACAAGTATCTGTTCGCCGCCGAAACCAGGCTCGCCGCGCTCCAAGAAGACGCGGCGGCGGTGGAGAATATCGATCGGCAGCTTGATCTGTTCCGCGATGATATGACCGAGCAGTTCGGGCTGCACGAGTCGCAGATCGGTAAAGTGCTGAGCGACTTTGAGCTACGCGGGATCGAGTTTTTTGACGAGACGATCAAGATCACGAACGTTATCAATATCGCGCGTCACAGCGATGAGATCGGCCGCGAGTTCGAGCGCTATGTTGTAGCCGATGTGCCACAGCAGATCGAGGATCGGCTGCAGTCCCTGATCGACTGGATGGTGTCGCAAAATCTGAAGCTGTGGCAGTCCACTGTGGACTACCTGCGGCGCGAGCGGGCTTCGCTGCGGCGCGACGGGGTGATCGGCGATCTGGGTGGCTCGTTTGAGTACAACCGCGCCGAGCTGCTGGAGAGCGTTGCCCACCGGGCGCAGGATGTCGTCGAGACCTATGACCAGCAGGCCGAGGCCAAGCTGCTGGCCGACGATG
>JAYUUK010000507.1:0-7242 GCA_043754595.1 Roseiflexaceae bacterium
ACCGCCCGATCGTTCTGCAGTCAGCGGAGGACACGATGGCGATATTCACAGTGTTCAATAATATTACCCGAATCGCGCTCGGGGCTCGGCTCGAAGCTGAGCATATCGCCACCATCTTTGGCGACGTGCGGCTCGACCTGACGCAGATGCAGCTTGAGCCGGGCGACCACACAGTACGGATCCTCGCACTTTTTGGCGATATCAAGCTGAGTCTCCCCGAGCAGATCGGGCTGCGGATCGACGCGACCACGCTCTGCTCCGATGCTGAGGCGGTGACGCGTGCGGCGTGGCGGCTGGGGGGAAATTGGATCAGCGACAACTTTGACCGGGCGCCGGTGCGCATGCGGGTGTTTATGCAGGGGCTGCTCGGCGATATTGATATCTTGCGGCTGCCTGCCGACGACATCATCGCGCCAGTCGATGGGTAGCCCCAGAGCAAGCCGAGCTTCTCAGGCGGGCTGAAGCCTGCGGCTACGATGGGCGTGGGCGGAGCGCCGGCAGCACTGCGGCACTATGGTATCATACTCAGTCGAGGGGGACATAAAACCGTTCCTTTCGTGTGCATTGGTGTTGGCACACGAATCACAGCGACCTACGGCGGTCTGCCCACCTCGCCGGAAAAGTGACACCTGCTGAGGGCTACGCCTCAACCCCGGGGTGCGCTCCGCGCGTTTCCATCTCACGTAGGTTTGCGCTATACCCATGCAACACGCAACGCTCGATCTGCTCTACGGGCTGACCGCCGACGGTGCCACTGTGGCGCGGCGCTCGCTCGCCGCCCCGCCGCTTCAGCTCTCGCGGCTGCGGCGCGATGACCCCGCCGACCCGGCCCGCGCCTGCCACACGCTCATGCAGCTCGGCGGCGTGCTGGCCGGCGACAGCGCGACGCTCGATGTGGTGCTCGAAGCCGACGCGCGGGCGAGCGTGACGGCGGCGGCCGCCACCCAGGTCTACCGCATGCCGCAGGGCGCAGCGCGCTGGGACCTGACCATACGCCTCGGCGAGCGGGCGGAGCTGGCCTGGCTGATGCAGCCGACGATCCTGTTCGCGGACTCAGAGTTTCGCCAGACCACCACCGTGATCCTCGGCGCCGGGGCGCGGCTGACGCTGCTCGATGTGCTGGTGCCGGGGCGGCTGGCGCGCGGCGAGCGCTTCGCCTTCCGCCGCTACGAGTCGCGCTTCGAGGTGCTGAGCGCCGACGGGCGGCTACTGGCGGCCGAGCGAACCCTGCTGACGCCAGAAACGATGCCGCTAGGGCGGCGCGGGCTGTTCGGCGCGCGGCCTGCGATCGGGAGCGCATGGATCTTGGGCGATAGCGTCGATGCCGCTACGGTGACGGCGGCGGTTGCGGGCGGCACAGACGAAGCGGGGGCGACCGAGCTGCCGAACCGAGCGGGGGCGCTCATTCGCGCAGCAGATATGGGCGGATGGGCGGTGCGGCAGACGCTACTGCGGGCAATTGGGCAATCGTCAATGTACCACGCCGACGATCGCGCGTAGGGCCGGGAGGTCGGTGAGATAGACGGCATCGTCCTCGACGCGGATCAGCCCCTGCTCGCGGAACTCGCCGATGACCTTGGTGATCGTCTCGCGGTACGAGCCGATCATTTCGGCGAGCTGCTGATGGGTGTAGCGCACCACCGCCGGGGCGTCGCGGGTGTCGTGGCTGTCCGTCAGGCTGAGCAGCACGGTGGCGAGCCGCTGCGCCACACTTTTGAAGGCGATATCGGCGAGCTTGCGCTCCATGGCGCGCAGCCGGCGGCTCATCATGGTGGTGAAGCGCAGCGCGGCGCCGGGAAAGCGCGCGATCGCATCTTGGAGATCGGTGTTGCGAATGCTGCCGACGCGGCAGGCAGTCATGGCCTCAGCGAAGCTATCGTGGGTCGGCATGCTGGCGAGCGCCATCTCGCCAAAAATCGCCGGGGCCTCCAGCACCAGCAGCGTCAGCGAGCGGCCTTCGGGCGAGAGCTTGTAGACCCTGACGCGGCCGCTCCAGAGCACGAACACCCGCTCGGCGTCATCATCGGCGGCGTAGAACAGGTGGTCGGCGGCGAACGACGAGGCGACGGCGGCGCGGGTCATCCAGGTGCGGAGCTCGTCTGGGAGCGCCTCCAGCAGATCGCTATCGCTCACGGTGTAAATCGGGTCATCTATCATGGCCCCTACCCGTCCAATTCGCGCAGATGCCAGCAGTCGTTATGGGCCGCCATATGCCACTCGCTGCGGCCGGCGGGGGTCTGGTTGAACCGCCAGTGGGTGATGGCGGTGTTGCGGACGTGGAATGAGGTACGGCCGCGCGCCTGCGGGCCGAGCTGGAGGAAGTGAAAGAACGAGCACTCGATCACGCCGCCGTGGCAGACGACAGCGACCGTCTTGCCGGCGTGCTCGGCGGTGATGCGCTCGATCGCCGCGCCGACCCGCATCTGGAACGAGCCCCAGCTCTCGCCGCCCGGCGCCAGCGGGGTGTAGAAATCGCTCAGGAAGCGCGGGAAGCCAGGGAACTGCGCGCGGGCGTCATCGTAGGTCATGCCATCCGCCTCGCCGGGGCGCAGCTCGTGGACCTCGTCGTCCCAGACGATCGGCAGCCCGAGCGCGGCGGCCACCGGCTCGGCGGTCTGGCGGGCGCGCGGCAGCGTCGAGGCGATCAGCACATCGGCGGCGATCTCGCCACCGGCGAGGCGCTCGGCCAGCGCGGCGACCTGAGCGTGGCCGCGATCGGTCAGGCCGAGGCAGCCGCGCATCCCGCCGATCACCGGGTTGACGTTGGAGTGGGCCTCGCCGTGGCGGATGAAGTACAGGTGGGTCATGCGGCCCGCCGGCGCTCGACGATTGCGAACAGCGCGCGCCAGCCGCCGAGGATGAGCAGGACCGTGAGCAGCGTGACGATCGCGAACGAGAGCGGGACGGCGCTCTGGCGGATGAGCGCGCGCAGCCCGAGCCCGATCGGCCAGGCGATGAGCCAGGCCAGCGCGGTGCGGCCAAGCATGCTGCGAACAGTCGCCGTCTTGCTGGCATCGAAGCCGCCGAGCAGCGCGGCGGCGGCGAACCAGGCCAGCGCAAACGGCGCTGCGGTCTCGGCCACCTGCGCGATGGCGGCGAGCCCGCTGGCCTCGCCGTGGTTGGCGCGGCCGATGGCGGCGAAGACCAGCAGCGCCAGCGCGTCGCCGGCCACCAGCGCGGCGGTGCGCCCGGAGGCAGCAGAAGATGTGAGAGTTTGCATGCATCTCAGTATACCACGCCGGTTTGAGACCGCCCACGTTGATGCAGCGTCGATTTGACGCAAAGACGCGAAGGCGCAAAGATCGGAGACGCCCCGGTATTCGCGCCGATTTGCGCGGATCAGCGGACGATCTGCCCGCAGACACAGCAAGCTGCATCCCTACAGGCTATCTGTGGACGATCTACCCGCAGACGCAGCAAGCTGCGTCCCTACAGGCTATCTGTAGATGAGCTGACCGAAGCTGCTGGCAACAGCGTGATCTGCGTCACCTCCGGGCGGCAGTTGAGCCGCACCGCAGGTGAGACCATCCCGACGCCGCGGTTGGTGTAGACCTGCGTCTGGCTGCCCGCCACGCGCCGCAGCCCGATCGGGTAGTGCGTCCCGTAGCGCGGGATCACCGGCGCGCCGAAGCCAGGCACCCGCACCTGTCCGCCGTGCGTGTGGCCAGAGAGCTGCAGCGCCACGCCGTAGCCCGCTGCGGTGTCGGCGAAGTCTGGCTCGTGCGCCAGCAGCAGCCGCGGCAGATCGCGCGGCGCGGCGGCGAAGGCTGCCTCTGGGTCCGCCTGCCGCTCCCAGATATCATCGACGCCGGCGAGCCACAGCGCCCCCGCCCCGCGCTCGATGGCCGTGCCACGGTTGCGCAGCATGGCGATGCCGCCATCGGTGAGCGCTGCGGCCACCCGGCCGGGCGCGCCGGTCCAGTGGTCGTGGTTGCCGAGCGTGGCGAACACCCCCAGCGGCGCACGCAGCGCGGCGAGCTGCGCCGCCACCCCCGGCAGGTAGCCGAGCCCGTGCGAGACATAGTCGCCAGTCAGCACGATCAGGTCCGGCCGCAGCTCGTTGGCCGCCGCCACCGCGCGGTCGATCCACTCGGAGCGAACCTCGCGGCTGGCGTGGATGTCGCTCAGCTGCACGATCGTCAGCCCGGCGAGATCCAGGTGGAGGCCAGCGATGGCGACCGCGATATGCTCGGTGGCCAGCCAGCCCGGCTCGCCGAGCGCGCTGTAGCCGGCGATCGTCGGCCCGGCGAGCGCGGCGGCGGCGATGGTCTTGGTGGCAGCGCGCAGAAAGCTGCGCCGCGAGATCTGCTGGTGATGTGACATGCGCTGCTACCTGCTATCTATAACAATCTTATGGGAGAAGAAAAGGGGATGATCGAGGGCTGCGCCCCTAAACCCCCGCTCCCTGCTCCTAGTCCCATGACACCGCCGGCGCGCTCCCTATCCTGAGATTGTTGTGAGCCCGAGATGACAAAATCATCATTGCGCGAGCGTGACAAAACGCAGTACCTGTAGTACTATGGGAGTCATAGTACTAGCCCAAACGATCGAGTCTACCGAGGAGAGCGCCGTGCAGGCGACGATTCTGATTGCCGACGATAACCCAGAGATGTGCTCGATCCTGCAGCGCATGCTGCGGAGCGAGGGGCACACCACCATCGTCGCGGTCAGCGGTCGCGCTGCGCTCCAGGCAGTCAGCCGCTTCCAGCCCGATCTGGTGCTGCTCGATGTGACGCTGCCCGATATCGATGGCTACACCGTCTGCCGCCGGCTTAAGGCCGATGAGCGGACCGCGCTGATACCGGTGACGATGCTGACCCTACTCGATGACAGCATCCACCGCCAGCGCGCCATCGAGGCCGGTGCCGACGATTTTTTGACCAAGCCGCTCGATATGTCCATGCTGCGGGCCCGCATCGAGAGCCAACTGCGGACCAAGGCGCTGATCGACCGCCGCGAGCACGCCGAGGATGTGATCTTCAGCTTGGCGCTGGCAGTCGAGGCCAAGGATGTCTACACCGAGGGCCATATCTGGCGGCTGGCCAACTTTAGTGAGCAGTTCGCCGTGGCGCTAGGGCTGGACGCCGAGGAGATCAGGGCGGTGCGCTACGGCGGGTTCCTCCACGATATCGGCAAGCTCGGCGTGGCCGACACCATCCTCGCCAAGCCGGAGCCGCTGACCGGCGAGGAGTACGCTCAGATCAAGCAGCACCCCGAGTGCGGCGCGCGGATCATCGCGCCGATGCACCTGGCCCGGCTGGTCGGCCCGATCGTGCTCAGCCATCATGAGCGCTGGGACGGCAGCGGCTACCCATATGGGCTGCGCGGCAAAGAGATCCCGCTCGGCGCCAGGATCGTCGCGATCGTGGACTCCTACGATGCCATGACCACCGATCGGCCATACCGCCGCGCGCTCAGCCGCAAGGAAACCGTCCGCCGGCTCAATGCCCGCCGCGCCACCCAGTGGGATCCGGCGCTGGTGGATATCTTCGTCGGCCTCGTCGAGCGCGATGCGCTGCTGCTCCCGGCCCGCACCGCCATCGTGCCTGGCATCGAGGACCTCGCCCCCGCGCTCTCATAGCCGCCCGCGCTTCGCCTCGCCCGCCATTGCCCCGCCCCATGGCCATCATCACCCCGTACGGGCGAAGCAAGCGCCATATGCCCTGTCACGACACGACACGATCGATCGCGCGCGCTCCGCCCGCCCGCGCTTCGCCCCGCCCGCCATTGCTCCTTCAATCGCCGCCCGCGCGCCCCGTCAGCAGCGCACGCATCGCCGCCACAAACGCCGCCCGCTGCGCTCGCGAGATCCGCGACGGGTGAACCAGCGGCACGATCGTCAGCGCGCCAGCCGCGATCGGCAGCGCGTTGAGCGGGCGGATCGGACCAACATCCCGCCCGAGGTAGCGCTCGGTCAGCTCGGCGAGCGCCCGCCGCCCCACCGCCACCAGGATCCGCGGCCGGATCGCATCGAGCTCGCGCCAGAGAAACGGCGCGCAGCTGCGGCGCTCGGCCGGGAGCGGCGTCCGGTTCCGCGGCGGGCAGCAGCGCACGATGTTGGTGATGAAGTAGCCGGGCGCGCCGTCGGCGTCCAGCCCGATCTCGCGCAGCATCCCGCGCAGCGCCCTGCCTGACTTATCGCCGCTGAATGGCACGCCGGTGCGATCCGCCCCGTGTCTGCCTGGCGCCTCGCCCACCAGCACGATGCTGCTGGCGCTATCGCCGCAGCCATGGACGATCCGCGAGCGGCTGGCCACCAGCTCAGGGCACAGCGCACACGTCTGGTCGTCGAGTACGTACATATTCTCATCTCTGGCGGCGGCACGGGCGATATGCGGCGCGTATAATAAAGCCGATCACAACGAAGAAAAACCAGGCATTTCTGCGTTCAAGTATTGCACAGAGGTACAGCGATGGACGGCTTTTCTTTCGATCCGCGGATCGCCCCGCTCCTCGGCGAGATCGGCTGGCACCTGCGGCCGGAGCGGCTGGTGCTGGCCGAGATCGACGGGAGCGAGTTGCCGGTGGTGCTGCGGCTGCTGGGTGGGCTGACCGGCCAGTTCTGGCAGGTGAGCGTCGAGCCGGGCGCCGCCACGCTGATTATCGAGGAGAGCGACTGGCGGCGGGTCAGCCCTGCCTTCCCGCGCGCCAAGGTGGCCAGATTCTACCGCGCCATCTCATTTGCCGGCGCGCTCCCCGCCGATCTGGTCGGCTTTATGGCGGTACTGAGCGCCGCGCTGGCCGCCGCCGGCATCCCGCTGCTGGCCATCTGCACCTTCGCCCATGATCACTTACTCGTGCGCGAGAGCGACAGCGAGCGGGCGGTCGAGGCGATCGCCGCGCTGATCGAGCGGGCGCGCGAGGCCGCCTAGCCGACGGCCGTGACGACGTCGTGGGTCATCCAGCCGGGGGGGCGCGCGGCGTAGCCGATGGCGGGGTGGATGAAGGCGCGCGGCGGCCGTAGCCGCACCATCGCCACCAGCGCGGCGAACTCGCCATCGTCCTGCAGCGCCCCGGCGATCAGCCGCCGCACCCCGATCGCTGGCGTCTGCACTAGCCGCAGCCAGTTCTCAAAAGAGAGCTCGCCGGCGCTCGCCAGGGCCGCCGGCCGATGCTGCTGAAACAGCCCCGAGATCGTGGCGGCATCGGCCGCGCCCAGCCCGGCGATGGTGCAGCTCCCCACCCGCGCGCCGCCGTCGCGGAAGGTCATCGACAGCGTGTTGCCATACAGCGCTAGCGCCA
>JAYUUK010000508.1:0-2460 GCA_043754595.1 Roseiflexaceae bacterium
GCATCGAAGCCGAATTTTTCGCGCAGCTCGCGCTGCCATTGGTCACACAGGTGGGGCGGGCAGAGCACGGTGAAGCGCCGGATCTCGCCGCGGTCGAACAGCTCGCGGGCGATCAGCGCCGCCTCGATCGTCTTGCCGATGCCGACATCATCGGCGATCAGCAGCCGCACCCACTCCAGCCGCAGCGCCATGATCAGCGGGACGAGCTGATACGGCCGCGGGCGCACGCCGAGCCGCCCGAGCGAGCGGAACGGGCCGGCGCCGCTGCGCAGCGTCAGTCGCGCCGCATCGCGCAGCAGGCTCCCGGCCACGGCATCGCCGGCGGCGCTCGGGTCTGGCGGCGGGAAGGTGGCGGCGGTCACGCCGGCGCCCTCGATCGGTAGGTAGATGCCACAGACCTCGGCCTCAGCGCCGCCGAGCGGGCGCAGCAGCAGCAGATCGGGCTGATCCGATGCTGGCGGCAGCACCACCCACTCGCGCTCGCGGCAGCGCACCAGCGAACCGACGGTGAACTGGTTCATGTGGTCCTTTCGTCAAACCAGGTCACCAGCAGCCCGCGCTCGTCGAGCTCCTGTGCCAGTTCGGTCAGATCCTCGCCTGGCTCTGGGGCCAGCCAGACCGTGCGCCCCGATCGCAGGTAGCGCCGTCCAGCATCGTTCGTCACGAGCCGTGGGGTCTCGCCGCGCGACGTCAGCACCGCAAGCGCCAGCGCCAAGCGCGGCGGCAGCGTCTCGCCGGCGTCCTCATCAGGCGCGGCCCGCCGGACTGTGGCACCGGCCAGGGTGAACAGCAGTTCGCGGATAGCGTGCCGATCGATATGCTGATGATCGAACTGGTTGGTGTAGGTCAGCAGGCAGCGATAGCAGGCGCGGGCGCAGCTCGCCGCCAGTAGATCGGCTCCGCTGTCCAGGTCGAAGTGACAGATCTCGATCGCCGCGCGCGCCACCTGCGCCAGCGTCGTCTCGCCCTCAACCAGCTGCCGCAGCACCCCGGCGCCGCCCTCTGAGGCTTCCCAGAGCAGAATCTTACGCTCGGCGCCCTCGCCGATCAGCTCGGAGGCCAGTTCCTGCTCTTCGAGCTGAAACAGCGTCTTGATGCCGTGCTGCAGCGCGTATTGCAGGCTGACGATGACCGCTGCTTCGCTGGCGATGGCCGGCGGGCAGCTGATCAGCAGCAGCGTGCGGGTATCCTGGACCACCAAGCGCACGTTGCTGCGAATATCGCGTGGCGCGGCGCCGGAGAGCGGGTCGGCGGCCAGCGCCGCCTCGTCAGGGCCGGCCTGCCAGCGCCCGCTTTGGAGATCGAGCGCGAAGCCCTCGGTCTTGCTGCGCCGCCAGCCGTGATTGATGCGCCAGAGCGTGGCCTGCGCGCCGAACACCAGATTCAGCTGGAGATCGGCGGCCGTGGCGGTGGCATCCTGCTTGCGCATCGCGCCGCCGCTGCTGGCGAAGCGGTAATGGGTCGTCACCCGATAGCCCTCGCGCCGCCGCTCCTCTTCCTCGCAGGTGATGCGCTCGATGCGGCGGGTGCTGACCGTCGTCATCTCGAAGAGCTGATCGAAGGTGCGGGCCTGACTGCCGTGGAGCGGCGTCTGGCACTGCTCGCAGATATCGGCGTCGTGGCCATCGTGATAGTAGCCACAGCGCTCGCAGATTTTGGCCCGTCTGAAGCGGCTGGTATCGCCGGCCGGGAGCACGGCGCGGGCGATCTGATACTTGCGCCCCTCGTGGTAAATAATGTTTTGCGGCCCAAACTCGGTCAGCGCCAGGAAGCGCGGCCGCGACAGATACGTCCCATCCTCCTGTCCAGTTTGGAGGTAAGCGCGCACCGGCAGCCGGGGGAAGTTGTAGCCGGGCAAGAACCCCTCGCTGGCCAGGTAGCGGTAGGGGTAGAACTCGGCCTCCTGCGTGCGCCCGGTCTTGACATTACACAGCAGGTCTTTCTGGCGGATCGCCTCGGCCAGCCGCCGATCGGCCTCGCGGATCGCATCGCGACCAACCGACCCACGCTGGTGGGGGCGGTCGCGCTCCTGGCGGGCGGCATTGAGTTGGATAGCAGCCTGACGTAACAGCGCGCGCCAACGGTCGAAGGCGCGGTCGAAGGCGCGCGGCAGGTTGTCTAGCTCAGTGGCGAGCCACGCCTGGCTATACCAACTGGCCTGCGCCAACGCCCCCCCGAGCGTCGTCACCACCTGCTCGCACATCTGGCGGCAGACTGCCATCGCCGCCGCGTCGAGCTGCGTCGCCCGCTGGATCTCCTGGTGGAGCGGCATATCGGCGTGCTGCGTATCGATCAGATTGGTCATCTGCGGCGTCAAGTCGATCCCCACCACGGCGAGCCAGATGGCATGGATATGGGCGCGCAGCAGGTCCTCGTTGGCCAGATCGATCTGCGGCGGCGCGACAGCGCCGGCCACCATCTGCTCTGGGCGCTGGAAGAAGTATTGATCGTGGCCGCTGA
>JAYUUK010000509.1:0-7230 GCA_043754595.1 Roseiflexaceae bacterium
GGCGCGCCAGACCCGCGCGACGAGGTGACGATCGACGGCGACCCGCCGCTGCGGGCGGTGGTGCCAGGCGGGTTCCAGGGCGACAGTGCGACGGCGGCGATCGTGGTGAACGCGGCGAACAATGTGGTGCTGGCCAAGCCGGGGCTGCTGAGCATGGGCGACATCGGCGTGGTGGCGTGCGGCAGGTGACGGCGAGACGGATCACAGCGACCGAGCCCCGCGGCGCCGTGCCAGATGCTTCGTGGGCCTGATGACCTTGCAGACACCCGCCTGGCGCGCTCAGCACGACAGCCGTGGGGTGCCATCACGTCACCCCGTCATCACTTCATTCCTTCGCGTGTTCACCGCTCGCCCCAGGTCTCGCCGGCGGCCGGGAGCATCAGCAGCCAGATCTCCAGCAGCCCGAGCAGCGCCATCAGCGCCATCAGCGTGAGCGTGGCGGCGGCATATGGTGTGGCGGCCGGGCGCAGCGCGGCCTCGGCGAGCAGCGCGGCGAGGGCGATGGTGGCGGTGGCGGTGGCCGGGAAGATGGTGTTCATGCGGCGCTCGCGGAAGAACTCGCCAAGAAATCTGAGGTGGTCCGGCAGCAGTTCGATGTTGAAGTTGCGCGCCCCGGCGAAGATATTGAGCTTGGCGGCGGCGTGGAGCGCCCAGAGCAGCACATAGACGTGGAATGACGTCTGGTTGGGATGGCCCCAGACGATGGCGAGCAGCAGCGCACCGCCGCCGACTGCCAGCAGTTCGTGGTACAGGCTGGACCGCACGGCAGCGATGAACCGCCCCACACCGCGCGGCGGCGCGCTGCCTGGCGCGTGGTGCGGCCCGGTGATGTAGCCGTAGAAGAAGCCGGCGAGCTGCCAGCCCCATAGCAGCGTGCCGCAGCTGAAGGCGGCGTAGGCGCCGGGCAGGCTGGTATCGCCGCGCGTTGCCCAAGTGCCCCAGATGCAGCCCGCAGCCACCAATGTGAGCGCGGTGAAGCTGAGCGGGTAGGTGCGGCGCGGCAGCCGATAGAGCACGATGACCGCGCCGGTGCTGGTCCACCAGATGACGAGCGAGTAGAGTGCCGCCGCGAGGTAGATCATTGGATTAATAGAGGATTTGGTCGCCGGGGATATCTTGCAAGCCGGCCCACGGCGAGCGGATCGACCCATCGGCCAGACGCCGCCTGAGCCTGAGCGCCAGCAGCAGCGCCAGCGAAACCAGCAGCGCGACCAGCGCGCCGCCGTAGACCAGCACGTAGCCGTAGAGCACGCTACTGAGCTGCGACTGCGCGACGTCCCGCGTCAGCCCGCTGCCCACCGTGCCGAAGCCCTGCGCCAGGGCCTGCACCACCCCCCACAGCCCGAGGAACAGCCCGGTGTGGCTGCTATCGGCCAGTGACATAATCAGCGAGACCGAACCGACGATGAACACCCCACGCCCGGCGCCGATCAGGGCCACGCCAAGCCGGAAAAAATTGACCAGCTGCGGCCCGGTGGTCAAACTGATGACCAGAAAGCCGAGCGCCCCGAGCAGACATCCGGCGATGATTAGCAGCGCTGGGGATTTCTGCCGCCAGAGCGCCAGCCCGCCAATGGCGATCGCCGCCAGCATCGATGTGCCCCACAGCGCCGTGAGCTGCGTAGTGGCGGTCACGCTCATGCCAAGAATCTGCGCGCCGTACGGCTCGAGCAGCACGTCGTGGGCAGCGAACGCCAGCGTGGCGATGAACAGCACCACGAACAGCCCGCGCAGCCCCGGCGTCCGCCACAGCACGCCGATCGAGTGGCGCAGCGAGAGCCGCACCCGCACCTCGATGTCGTGGCCCTCCAGCGTGCCGTCTGGCCGCAGCCGCTCGCGCCCGAGCAGCGAGACTACCGTCAGCACGATGAAGATCGCCGCCGAGCCCTGCATCACTCGGATCAGCATGAAGTGCGAGTAGGTGGTGAGCAGCGCGCCGATGGCGATCGAGCTGATGATCGTGCCGAGCACCAGCATCATCCACAGCACCGCCAGCACCCGGCCGCGCTCGTGCTGCGGCGTGATATCGCTCACCAGCGCCAGGTAGGTGGTCTCCACGATGTTGACGCCGATGCCGTAGGCCAGAAAGATAAACAGGCAGATCGCCAGCGCGATAGGGAAGGCGATCGGGCTATCGTGGCTGAGCAGCACCAGCGAGAACGGCGCGGTGGCCAGGCCGCCGTAGGTCAGCATCGCCCCGGCGACGATGTACGGTGTGCGCCAGCGACCCTCGGCGCGGGCGGCGTCCGAGCGGTAGCCGATCAGGGCGCGGATCGGGGAGACGAAGTAGTGGATGGCCATCAGCAGACCGACGGCCACGGCTGGGATGCGCAGATCGCCGATCAGGACGCGATTGAGCGTGCCGGTGACCGGCGCGAGCGAGATGCCCATGCCGAGCTGGAACAGCCCGAGCTGGATGACGCGCAGCCACCAGCGCACCGAAGGGTGCTCGGCGAACCAGGCACCCGCCGCCTCGCTCAGCTTGGCCAACCCACGCTTCGTCCCCGCCTCGCGTACTGCCATGGCTGTCCCTCGGCGTATCGATATGCTCTTCATCTGCTCGGGTCAGATATACCATAGGCCGTGATGGGTGTCAAGAATGGGGAGGGAAAAGATTCGTGGGGGCTGCGCCCCCACCCCCCCCGCGCAGCCCGCGCACCCCCGCACCCGCGCAGCCCGCGCCCGCTTCAGGCCGAAGCGCGGGTGGGTCAGGCGGGGTGGATACGGACGTGGGTGGCGGCCTCACGGCCGATGGTGTGCTGCGCGCCGGCGATCGTGAGCGTGACCGGGCCGCCGAATGGCGCGAGCGCCACAATCTTGATCGCCGCGCCGGGGTACAGCCCCATACCGCCGAGGTAGCGCAGCAGCTCCGAGTCGTGGTCGCTGACCTCGGCGATCACGCCCGACTGCCCAGGGCGCAGATCGGAGAGGCGCGTGTCCGCCACCGGCGGGATGCTGCCGTCGCGACGCGGGATCGGCGCACCGTGCGGGTCGGTCGTCGGATAGCCGAGCATGCGGTCGATCCGCTCCTCCATGTCCTCGGACAGCACGTGCTCCCACTGGTCGGCCTCGGCGTGGACTTTATCCCACGGCACGCCGAGCGCCTCCGCCAGGTAGCGCTCGATCAGACGGTGGTGCCTGATGACCTCCAGCGCGACCTTTGCGCCGCTCTCGGTCAGCGAGACGCCCTGGTAGGACTCGTGGCTGACGAGCTGCATTGTAGCGAGCTTTTTGATCATGCCAGTGATCGACGCCGGCGTCTTGCCGAGCCGCTCGGCGAGCACGGTGGTCGGCACCTTGCCGTAGCGATCTTGGAGCTCGTAGATGTTTTTGAGGTAGTCCTCGACGGCTTTAGTTTGCATGCTGGCTAGCTCGATCGGCGAAACTGAGAGGTTCTGGATGTCCGCGCAGTATAGCCACCAGCGCGGCTCGCGTCAAGCCACTCGCGCTGCACCGCGACGCGATGGCACACGCTTTGCTTCTTACACCCCGAGAAGCTAATGAAAGGAGCCAACCTATGACCACCGAGACGCGCTACTGGCGCGATGCTGACTCGCCGACCGCCGTGCCGCCCCGCCCCTCCGCCTCGACCCCACCATTGCCAGCCGGATCGCCGACAGCCAACCTCGCCGGGAGCGACGCGATCGCATTGTTCGTGGCCGACCGGCCGTGGCTAGCGCTCGGCGCGGCGCTGGCGATCGGATATCTCTACGGGCAGTCAGAAGATGCGCTGAGCTCAAGTTCGAACGACATGCTGCGGCAGCTCGGCGACGAGATCGATGTGCTGCGCGATGCGGCGATCGCGACGGTGATGACCGGGGCGCGCGAACAGGTCCGCACCATGGTCTCAACCGCCGCCGAATCGTCGCGACCGCTCACATCGCTGGACCTCGGCTCGCTGGCACGCGACATTATGAGCGGGGCGCGCCGCAGCGACAGCACGGCGCAGGCCGGCTCATTCCGCGAGGGCTCGGGGCGGTCGGCGCTCGGCTACGACTCGCCGCCGGTGGCTGGCGGCTACGATCGCTAGCGGATGTGTTATCGACAATTGGCGAACGTAGCGTTCTGCTGCGCAGCAATGCCCTCGCAAAAGAATCGTTTGTCACAGCGCTCGCACGAGCTTATGGGGTGACAGCCAGCAGCAGCACCTGTTCGATCGGCTGGTCTGGCGGGATGTCAAGGATCATCGTCAGACCCCTGCCGGGCGGCAGCGGCACCGTCAGGTCGAAGTTGGAGTCCTCGCCAGGCTTGAGCGTCGCGCCGCCGGTGCCAGCGGTGCTATAGAGCACGCCGTCGCTATCGCGAAACGAGAATGCGCCCGGCGGGATCGCCACTTCGCCGCCGATGCTGCGGATGGCACCGCGTACCTTGACCCGATCGCCGTCGCGCTTAACCTCGCTGACGGCGATCGTCGCGCGCGCGCTGCTGGCTATCGGTGTGAGCGCCGAGATCGCCTGGCCGCCCGCGAGCCGCTCGATCGCCTGCTGGACGGTGCGCTGGGCGTCTGGCGGGAGGCTCGGCAGGCTGACGGACGGTAGGTTGGCCGCAGGGCTCGTCGGGGCGCTGGGGTCTGGCGGGCGGGGGGCAAACTGCTGCGAGAGCCCAGCCGGCGTCTCGCGCGGTCTGGCCAGAAAGATCAGCAGCCCGCCGATGGCTAGGCCGACGATCACGATCCACACTGGGTAACGATCGCTTGAGTTGCGCATGGCGCGATTGTAGCATACAGCGATCGATGTGAACAACGTCCCAAAGAAGCCATTACGGCGTCGCGAGCCGTAGCTGAGCGATAATGGTGCTGTACGGTTCTTCATCGAGGCAGTCGGTGGTCACTTCGATGAGCTGCGTCGCGGCGATTTTTGCGATATAGACCCCTCGGTTGCAGAGTCCGATAACGACCGGCTGATAGCGCTTTGCCGGCGGGGATGCAAGGCGTGTATCTTGGATCGTCGAAGCGTCTACGGCTGCCGCATCCTGCTGTTGAAGCTCTATCCATGCATCGAGCGAATCGGGAAAGGTGTAGAGCGTCACGATCGGACCGTATGGCCGCTCGACCGGTGCGGCGGTGGCGGCGTAGGTGACCGCGCCGCGCGCGACGACCGGTGCTGGCGCCGCTGCGATATCCGCTGTGCCGAGCTCCTGCCACTGCGCATTGGGAGGAAGTGGAATAGCGAGTCCGCGCCACATGGCTGTTGTCCAACCCTCAGTGAGTGTGGCGGTCGGCGTGGAAGGCGCTGTTAGCGGCGTAGGTGGCAGCACCGTCGCGGTTGCCCACACAGTCGGCGTTGGAGAGATAGTGGTAGTGCTGCTTCCCTCGGCTGCGCCACACGCGCTGAGCAAAAGTATCAAACAGATCCATATCCAGCGCGCGCCATTGCGTCTTCCTCTCGCGTTTTGTGACATTTAGGAGTGTAGCAGCGCCCGCCCGAGATCGTCGAGTGTTGGCGACTGTATCAGCTCTGGCCGCTGCTGCGCTAGGTCGGCGCAGATATTAAAGCGGTGAAGCAGGATCATGCTGAGCGCGCGGCGCACGAAGTCCGGCTGAAGCACGAGCTTCGGGTCGTAGGATTCGAGGAAAGTCGCGAGTAGATGGGGGTCGCCGCCGAAAGTGCCGAGATGCAGCGCGCCGAGCTCGTAGAGTGGGTCACCGACGCAGGCATCGCCAAAATCGATGATGCCGCGCGGTGTCCAGCGCCCGCCAATCCGCTCGCCGAGAATGTGGTCGGCGTTGAGATCGGCGTGAAGCAGCGCTGGCATCGTGCGCTGGTCAACCAGTTCATCCGGCTGCGGGACGTAAGCTTCGAGCTGAGCGATGAGCGCTGGCGGAAGCGACTGCCAGCGCGCATGATCGGCGACCAGCACGGCGCGACGCTTCCGGATGAACTGCACGAACGGCGGCCAGGTGGTGTTGAGCGGTCCGGGGACGAGGCGGAGCGCGTGGATTTGGCGGAGCTGCGACCCAAGCCATGTCGCCAGCGCGATGCGGTCGGTGCTGGGCAGACTCTCCGCCTCGTCGAGGCTCGCGCCGCCAATGACGGTGGTGACGATATACGGCCAGTGCCAACTATCGTCGGCGAATAAATTGCCGTGGGCGACCAGCGTCGGCGCGGCGATCGCTGGCGCGGTTGCGAGCGAGGTGTAGACCTGTCGCTCGACTGGCTCGCTCGCCGTCCCTTCGAACAGATTAGGGTAGAGCTTCACTGCGTAGCGCCCATCGATCAGAAACACGGCGTTGGTGCCGGGCACCCCGGCTCGCAGATCGGCGGCGGCCGGTAGACCGTGGCGCATCAGGATCGCATCGACATACGGCCGCCAGAAGCGCGCATCGGTGTAGACGGCGGTATAGGCGTCGGCGTCGGGGATGTGTGGGCGTGGGAGCATTGTGGTGCTGAGAATAAAGCCGCCGGCGGATCGTACGACCCGTCGGCGGCTTCGTCGTCGGGTTCAGGCGACGACGTTTTTCTTCGGGCGGCCCGGCTTGCGCTTGGGCGGCGCGTCGGTGCCGACGGCCTCAAACACCTCTTTTTTGCGCCGGCCGGGGCCGCGCTTGGGCTCGTCGGTGGATATCGCGAGCACAGTGTTGCGCTTGCGCGGCGCGGTCATCTCGCCTATGAGGAAGATCAGATGATTATCGTCGCGGGTGCGGCGAAACGTGACTTTCATCGGCGGATCGTGCCGCTCACCAGCCGATTTGAGCCTGCTGCGGACAGTCTCACGCTTTTCGTCGGCGGTGATAATTGCCTCACCGTAGTCACCGTAGCTGAAATCTGCGAGATAGCCATCGTACTCTTCGGCCGTCTGTTTGCGGGCGCTGACACCTTTGTTCTTGATCAAGTGAACTTCGTGAGCGTCGAGTTTGCGTAAACTGGGCATTGCTACTCCTTTGTGCGTTCTGCTGAAGCAATCCTACCGGAGGAGGGAAATCGGGGGCTTCGCCCCCAAACTCACGCTCCGCGCTGCGTGTGTTTCCAGCTCATATAGGTTCATTATAGATCTATATCGTTGTGAATAATAGCACACTTTATTATTTTTGCAAGCGACATCCGCAGATGTAGATTCGCTCTGTGGATTACATCGATTTCTTTGTTGTGTGAGATGGTTGTTTCGGTTGCATCGGGGCGCTATCCGTATCGCGAGAGTATTTCAATGGGAGGGGAAAGGGGGGTGGAAGTGGGGGCTGCGCCCCCAAACCCCCGCTGTGCGCTTCGCGCGTGGACAACGCACGGAGGATTG
>JAYUUK010000510.1:0-21683 GCA_043754595.1 Roseiflexaceae bacterium
TGTCTGACCGGACGGTCGGGCACCAACCCTCGCGCGTGTGCGCGGCAGCAATGCCGCCACGCGCGCGAGGGTTTTTGGTGTGTCGTGGTGCCGTAAGGAGACGTGCGATGCCTCGTCCGATCTATCTCGTGACCCTCCTCCCTGGCCTTGAACGCTGGGTCGAAGATGAAATTGTCGATGTATCTGATGGACGTGTGACGTTTTTTGCCCAGGAACGCCCGGACGAGCTGTGTTTTGCTACAGACGTGGCAGCTGAACGCTTCCTTGGGCTGCAATGCGCGGTGGCGATCTTCGCTTCGCTGGCATATGATGTGATACGCCCAAAGGCTTTGCTCGGCGATGAGCTGTTCGCACACATCTGCCAAAGCGCTGAGACGATTGTGCGCCGCGCGCGTGATAACGCTCCTTTTTCCACACTGCGGCTAAGTGCGGCGGGCGAGCAGACGCCGGTGATGCAGCGTCTGCGCCGCGATCTAGCGGCATCGCTTGGGCTGCGGGCTGTAGACGATGAGGGCGATCTGCTGGTGCGGCTGCGCCCGTTAGCCAAGGGTGGCTGGGAGGTGCTGCTGCGGCTGACGCCGCGGCCGCTCGCAACGCGCGCCTGGCGTGTGATTAACTTTCCCGGCGCGCTCAATGCGACATTAGCGCAGGCGATGGTCAGAATGACCACGCCGACGCCACTTGACCGCTTCTTGAACATCTGCTGTGGCTCTGGGACGCTGCTCGCCGAGCGACTACTGTTTGGGGAGGCGCAGAGCGCCCTAGGATGCGATCTGGACTGGGACGCGCTCGGGTATGCGCGAGAGAATCTCACTGCGGCTGGAGTGATCGGTCAGGCGGAGCTTGAGACCTGGGACGCCACCGATATGCCGCTGGAGCCGGCAAGCTGCGATGTGATCGTCAGCGATATCCCGTTTGGGCAGCTGATGGGCACGCACGCCACTAATCTCCTGCTTTACCCGGCGCTGATCGCTGAGACGGCGCGAGTGGCGGCTCCCGGCGCACGGCTAGCGCTGCTGACCCACGAGCTGCGGCTGATGGAGCGTGCGCTGTGGGATGAGCCACGCTGGAAGATCGAGGCGGTGATGCGTGTGCAGAGCAGCGGCATGACCCCGGCCGTGTTTGTGGCGCGTCGCACCGCGATGGAATAGATCAGCGGTGGACGCTGGCATGTTCAAGGGCGACGAGTAGCACTGCAATATCGGCGGGATTGATGCCGGCGAGCCTCGATGCCTGACCGATGGTGGCTGGCCGAACCCTGACGAGCGTCTGACGCGCCTCGTTGCGCAGCCCATGCATTGCATCGAATGCGAAGTCGATTGGGATGCGGCGGGTCTCCATGCGGTTGATGCGCTCAACCTCGCGCTGCTGCTTGATGAGATAGCCGCCATACTTGGCCACGATTTCTACCTGCTCGATGACATCGGCGGGGGCGGCCGGCAGAGCGAGCGCCGTCTGGAGCTGGACGTAGCTACTCCCCGGCCGCCGCAGGAGCTCCTCTGCGGTGCTCTCATCGCTGAGTGCTGCTGCTCCGGCGGCGACGAGCGCCTGATTAGTTGTGTGCGACGGAAAGATCCGCTGTCCACGCAGCTGTGCGCCGAGATCTTCAATCTGCTGGCGCTTGCGCTCGACTGCGCCGGCTCGCGCTCCATCGACTATACCGATTGCGGCCGCAATCGGCGTGAGCCTGAGGTCTGCGTTATCTGTGCGCAGCAGCAGCCGATGCTCAGCGCGGCTCGTGAACATGCGGTACGGCTCGTGGATCGTCTTTGTGACCAGATCGTCGATGAGCACCCCGATATACGCCTCATCGCGCCGCAGTATCACCGACTCCTCGCCGCGCACTCGCCGCGCCGCATTGATACCAGCCATGATTCCCTGGGCCGCCGCCTCTTCATAACCGGTGGTGCCGTTGATCTGCCCGGCGAGGAACAGCCCGCCGAGCCGCCTGGCCATCAGATCGGGGCCGACCTCACCGGTGGCGACGGCGTCGTACTCAATGGCGTAGCCGATACGCATCAGCTTCACGTCATGCAGCGCGGGGATAGCCCGTAGCATCTCCCACTGGACATCCTCAGGGAGCGAGGTGTTGCACCCTTGGACATAGACCTCTGCGGTGCTCCAGCCCTCCGGCTCCAGAAAAAAACCATGGCGCTCTTTGTCCGCGAAGCGGACGATCTTATCCTCGATGCTTGGGCAGTAGCGCGGCCCGACGCCCTCGATGATGCCTGAGAACAGCGGTGCACGATCCAGGTTTTGGCGAACGATAGCGTGGAATTCGGGCGTGGTGTGGACGTGATAGCACGGCAGCTGTGGCCGCCAGCCATCGCGCTGCGGGCTTGGGTAGACAGGGTGCGGTGGCTGGCTGAACGCGGCGACGGGAGTGACGCGGTCGCCTGGCGCATAGCTGTGGCTGAATGCGATCGGTGTGGCGCTGCCGAGCTGCAACGTAGTGGCAGAGAAATCGATGGTCCTGGCGTCGATTCGGGGCGGGGTGCCAGTTTTGAGGCGAACGAGCGGAAATCCTAGCGCGGCCAGATCTTCGCCGAGCGCGACGGCCGGAGACTCGCCGGCGCGGCCAGCCCCCCAGACAGCTTGACCGGTGATGGCGCGGCCGCGCAGGAATGTGCCGGTGGTGAGCACCAGCGCGCGACTGTGATAGACACGACCGGTGTGCGTGACGACGGCGAAGGCCGCAGGCTGCTCGGCGGTCGGTTGGAGCGGGATGATGCGCTCGACCATCGCCTGGCGCAGATCGAGCCCTGGGATGCGCTCCAACGTCTCCTTCATCGCCTGGGCATAGGCGCGCTTATCGGCCTGGGCGCGCGGAGCCTGGACCGCCGGCCCCTTACTCTCATTGAGCATGCGGATCTGGATGAGGGTCTGGTCGGTTACGCGGCCCATCAGCCCGCCGAGCGCGTCGATCTCGCGGACGATGTGCCCCTTGGCCGGACCGCCGATCGACGGATTGCACGACATGTGGGCGAGCTTATCGAGATCGATCGTCAGCAACAGCGTGCCACAGTCCATTCGCGCCGCCGCTGCCGCCGCCTCGCAGCCGGCGTGCCCAGCGCCGACGACGATGATATCGTATGCTTGATCGGTGTGGAAGTTGAACATATGTACTATACTGATAGAACCAAAAGGTACGGTGCAGGTGCCGAATATTGCCTGTGTTATGGGTCACTGCATAGGGTATTATAGCAGCAGACGGTCGATTATTGGTGGATGCGCCGGTTGTAACACACGAACCTGTGAGCGGCCGGTGCGCGGGCGGGGCGATGCGTTCGCGTATTGAGGTATGGCGAGAGAGGGTCTATGAGAACTCGAATGATCGCTCTGCTGTTCGTGGCGGCGTCGCTGAGCGCGTGCAGCGATGTGACGCGCCCGCCGCCAGCGGCGACCGTCGTCGAATTCGCTGGCGGCGGAATAAGCCCCGAGAGCGTGACGCAGAGCTTTTTTGAGGATTTTACGAGTGCGCTGAGCGACCCTGGTCTCAACGCGCCGGATCGTAGAAACTACTGGGTGGTGCGGCTGGCGGCCTACTTTACGATGGAGGAGCGGCGCGACCAGGAGAAGTCGATTGACAGCGCGCTGACTCATTTCGTCGAGGGGCGAACAGGTTTGGCGGACAACGAGACGCTGACGCTTGAGCTGCGCTACGACCGCCCGCAGAAAGTGGCAGACGATGGCACG
Organism: Roseiflexaceae bacterium; assembly: GCA_043754595.1. Classification (GTDB taxonomy): domain Bacteria; phylum Chloroflexota; class Chloroflexia; order Chloroflexales; family Roseiflexaceae; genus JAYUUK01. The sequence goes on from JAYUUK010000510.1 coordinate 3,697, forward strand.
CGAGCGCTGGTGAAGCTGCCAAACGCGACGATCGCGATGACGATTGTGCAGGCGACAAGCAGTGGGCCGGTGACAGTCTACGAGCAGCCGATCGGGCTCGATAAAGTTACTGGCCGGTCTGATAGCACCGTGCCGCTGGTCAAGGTGAACGGGCGCTGGTATCTGACGGAGGGTTCATGAACGTGGCGACTGATGCGATGGCGGTGCTGCGCGAGCAGTTTGGGTTAGAAGATTTTCGCCCCGGTCAGCGGGCCGTGATCGATGCGCTGCTCGACGGCGGCTCGGCACTCGCGGTGTTTCCCACCGGAGGCGGGAAATCGCTGTGCTACCAGCTGCCAGCGCTGCTGCTCGATGGCGTGACGCTAGTAATCTCGCCGCTGATCGCGCTGATGAAGGATCAGATCGACGCGCTGCGAGCGCGGGGGATCGCCGCAGCACGGCTGGACAGCTCGCTTAGCGAGGACGAGGCACGCGATGTCAGCCGCAGGCTGCGCGATGGGACGCTGCGACTGCTGTATGTCGCACCCGAGCGCTTCAACAACGAGCGATTCCTGGAGCAGCTGCGCGAGCTGCGGATCGCGCTGTTCGCCGTCGATGAGGCGCACTGCATCTCCGAGTGGGGGCATAACTTCCGGCCAGATTATCTGAAGCTGGCCCGGATCGCCGCCGATCTGCGGGTCGAACGGGTTCTGGCGCTCACCGCGACCGCTACGCCGGCGGTGGTGGTGGATATCTGCCGCAGCTTCGGTATTTCGACCGAACACGCGGTGATCACGGCGTTTCATCGGCCAAATCTCAGGCTGCTGGCACGACCGACGCCGCTAGCGGCGCGCGACGCCGCGCTGGTCGATGGGCTGCGGCGCGCCGAGCGCGGGTCGGGGATAGTCTATGTGACGCTCCAGAAAACAGCGGAGCGGGTAGCGAGCGTCCTGAGCGCTGCGGGGTTTGCCGCGCGCGCCTACCATGCCGGGATGGAGGACGATGAGCGTGCCGCCGTGCAGGAGTGGTGGAAGGGGTCAGATGACGCGACAGTGGTGGCGACCATAGCGTTCGGGATGGGGATCGACAAGGCCGATGTACGGCGGGTGACGCACTACAATCTGCCAAAAAGCCTGGAGAGCTATGCACAGGAGATCGGTCGAGCCGGACGCGATGGGCAGGTTTCGGTGGTCGAGATCCTCGGTGGACTGGATGATGTTATCCCGCTGCAAAACTTTGCCTACGGCGACACCCCGACGGACGAGGCGCTGCGAGGGCTGGTGGACGAGTTGCTTGGCGGCCAGGCCGAGTTTGATCTGAGCATCAGTCAGCTGTCTAGCCGCCACGATATCCGCCAGCTCGTGGTTCGTACGGCGCTGACGTATCTTGAGTTGATGGATGTGCTGCGGCAGGGGACGCCGTTCTACGCCAGCTATCGACTGCGCCCGAGCGAGCCGGTGGCGCAGATAGCCGCCAGGTTTGTCGGCGAGCGGGCCGAGTTTATCGCGCAGATTTTTGCAGCAGCGCGGTTTGGCCGCAGCTGGTATACGCTCGATATCGATGCGGCTGCGGCGAGCCTCGGCCAGGATCGGCTGCGGGTGGTGCGCGCCATCGAGTATCTGGGGCAGCAGGGGCTCGCCGAGATCGGCGTGAGCGATGTGCGGCAGCGCTACAGCCGGCTGCCAGGGCGCTGGTCGGCCGACCAGTTGGTGACGACGCTTGCCGAGCGATTTGTGCGGCGCGAGCAGCAGGAGATCGAGCGGATCGCGCGGGTCATCGACCTGATCGGCCGCGATGGTTGCCAGACTGCGGCGCTGTTAGCCTATTTTGGCGAGACCCTCGGGCGGCCATGCAGCCACTGCGGCTGGTGCGAGACCGGGAGCGCCGCTGTTCTGCCACGGAGCATGCCGCTCGCCCCGATCGACTCGATGGTCAGGGCTGGAGATGTACGGGCGCTGGCGCAGGAGCAGCCGTCGGCGGTGGGGCGGCCGCGGCAGATGGCGCGGCTGCTGTGCGGGCTGAGCAGCCCGGCGTCGAGCGGCGCGCGCCTGATGCGCCACCGGCTGGCGGCGACGCTGGAAAATTACCCGTTCGATGATGTCCTGGTGTGGTGTATGACGCAGCTGTGAGCGCAGTGAGGGAACCATGTCTGAGCGGGGAGGGGAGTTGACGCGTGATGGGGCGCGCGCCATGCTGCTGGCGGCGCAGGGGCTCGAACGCCCGCCGACTCGCGCCGCAACCAGAGACGATCTGCTGACGGCAATCCGGAGGATGGGCGTGCTACAAATCGATACGATTAACGTGATCGCGCGCAGCCCGTATCTGGTGCTGTTCAGCCGGATCGGCGCGTTCGAGCTGCGCTGGCTCGAAGAACTGCTGGCCGAGCGCCAGATCTTTGAGTACTGGTCGCACGAGGCGAGCTTCCTGCCGATCGAGGACTATGGCTACTCGCTGGCATTCATGCGCGATAGCTCGGGCCGCAGCGCGCGCTACGCCCAGGCATGGATCGCAGAGAATCGTGCGCTGGTGGATACCATTCTTGAACGAGTTCGCGATAGTGGCCCTGTGCGGTCATCGGATTTTGTGCGCAGCGACGGACAAAAAGGTAGCTGGTGGAACTGGAAGGTCGAGAAATATGCGCTCGAAATGCTTTACACGAGTGGCGAGCTGATGATCGCCGGGAGAGTGAACTTTCAGCGGATCTACGATCTGCGCGAGCGCGTCCTGCCGATGTGGGATGCCGCGTCGCCGCCGACGATGGCGGCGACGCGGCGGGCGCAGGCGCTACTCGCGGTTCGGGCGCTCGGCGTGGCCCCCGCGCGTTGGGTAGCCGACTATTTTCGCTCCAAGACCAAACCGACGCTCGATGTGATGCGCGAGCTGGTGGATGATAGTGCGCTTATCGGGTCGGCGTCACTGGCGAGCAACAGCCCTGGTACGTCCACCCCGATCACGCGCCGTTGCTGGAGCGAGCGATGTCTGGGACGCTTGATTCGAGCGTGACGACGCTGCTCTCGCCGTTTGACCCGATCGTGTGGGATCGCAAGCGCGCCGCTGAGCTGTTCGGCTTCGACTACCGCATCGAGGTCTACACTCCAGCGCACAAGCGGCGCTATGGCTACTTCACGCTGCCGATCCTATGGCGCGGCGCGATTGTCGGCAGGCTGGATCCCAAGGCGTATCGAAAGGAAGGCGTCTTTGAGGTGCGCGCCCTGCACTTCGAGACTGGCGTTTTGCCGACGGACGCGCTGCTCGCCGACCTCGCCGATGCGCTGCGGCGCATGGCGGACTGGCACGGCACGCCCGAGGTCCGCGTGCTGCAGGGGGAGTCCGATGCTGTGGTGGGGCTGCGGGCGGCGCTGAGCGTCCGCCCAGCTTCTGGCAGATAGGCACATATAGGCGCAGATAGAGCGATCCTACGTGAGACGTAATGCGCGGAGCGTACAGCGGGGTTTGGGGCGTGCACTGCGCGCAGTCGAAGGGGCGCAGCCCCCGAGATCCCCCTTTTTCTTCTCCGATAGGATTGCTATAGACTATGGATAGCGTTAAATCGTCGATTGGTCGACCGGCGGGGCGGGCTCGACGAGCCAGTAGCGCGAGCCATCTTTCTCGCGGCCGATATAGCCGGCGTTGAATAGCGAGCGGCGGATAGTGACGAAATCATCGAAGGCGATTGCCGACTGGATGCGTTCATTGATCTCGCGCTCGGTATAGATCTGATTGGCGGTCAGGCGTGCGGCGATGTGTCTGAGCACCAGATGCCTATCGCGCTCGCGGGTCGGGAATTGGGTCAGCTGGCCATCGCGGTTCATGAAGCGGCGGAGCTCGACCGGGTGGGCGATCGGGGTCAGGCTGGCTGCAGTTAGCTGGCGCTCTGGCGGTGCGGCGAACTGCCGCAGCATCACCAGCGTCCATTCCACGTGGGCGCGGTCGATGCGATAGAGCTTGTTTGCGCCCTCGCCGCGCCGCTCGTTCACATAGCCGCCGAGGCTGGCGAGATGGCGCGAGATGACCGACTGGCTGAGATCGAGCGCTGCGATCAGCTGCTGCGCCGAAAGCTCGCCGTGCTGTGCCAGCAGCTCAACGATCCGTAGCCTGGTTTTATCGGCGAGCGGGCTGACGCGCGCCAGCAGTTCGCCAGCGCTGAGCGGCGCCTGACGCAGCGCCCAGCTGGTGAGCGTGCTGCTGGCGACGAACAGCCACAGCTCCGTTTCAATGTTTGGACGAATAGCGGTCAGCGCGACAAACGGCGACGGCACGAGCACGATCGAGCGGATGGATGCGAGGTCGGCGGCAATCGGTGGAGGCAGGTCGCGCCCAAGTAGCGCGCGCAGGATCGTCAGTGCGTCGCCCTGCGGCAGGCCGCGCTCGTCGAGTGTGCGCACGATAGAGACGATGAGCGGGAGCTTTTTGCGCCATTCGTCTGCCAGGTGCTGCTCCCACATCGAGCGCAGATGATTAGACAGCGTCTCCTTGAGCAGTGGCGGGTCTGCGAGCAGCACTGCCGCCCTGCGGATCGCTGCATTCTCGGCGTCATCGTCGGCAGCATCAGATGGAGCGAGCGGGCGCTCGATGCCAGGCGGTGCGTCGATCCGAGCGCGCAGAGTCTCGGCGGGGGTGGCTTCGAACGCAGTCAGATACTCTTCGAACGTGGCGTCCGGGTCGGCGGGTAGCAGTGTGGCCCCAAGCAGCGCGAAGATCGCCTGGTTCAGCGCCACCTCGGTGGCACTCAGGTCGGCGCGCGTCTTGGTCTCGAAGCCGATACGCTGGTTTGGCGTGCTGAGGTCGGCGATACCGACGAGCGCGCTGTAAGCTGGCGCGATGGCGACGGTAAGAGCGATGACAGGGAGCGTGGGTGCGGTGAACGGCGTCATAAATACCTCTTTATGCGTCTATTTGCATAATAACATGGGGAGTATAACGACGGCGCTCTTCGATGTCCATCGGTCGAATGATGGATCTCGCCGGGTTTGTCCGGCGGCGTTGTGTCGTGTACAATACGGTCAACATGTTTTGCGTTTCAGGAGGTCCATTGGTCTATGCCAACGTACGTTTATAAGTGTGGCAGCTGTCAGTTACAGTTTGAGCAATTTCAATCATTCAAAGAAGATGCATTGAAAGTTTGCCTGTGCGGTAAAGAGGGCGCGGTCCGGCGAGTCATCCAGCCCACAGGGATCGTCTTTAAGGGTTCTGGCTGGTACATCACCGATAGCCGCAAGAGCGAGAGCGCGAGCGCCAAGGCGAGCGAGAGCATCGATGGCGAGAGCAAACCGGCGGCCGAGGCGGCGACTGAGAGCAAACCGGCGACGGAGGCAGCGAGCGACGCAGGCGCGAGCAAGAGCGCCGACACGCCGACGAGCGGGACAGGCAGCACAACAAAAAGTGAGAGCAGCACACCGGCGGCTCCGGCCGCAGCATCATAGCGGTCTGACATTCTTCCAACTCGCCCACGAGCAGGGCGCGTGGCCGAAGATCTGCGCGTGTCGGTAGGAGTGATATCAGCGCGGGATATCACTCCTCCGGCGTCGCGATTTTTGGTTTCGAACTGGGAGAACTACTATGCGTAGCCAACTGGGTGCGCCGCACCCGCTCACGGTGCTCGCCGACGATGTGCGGGCGATCTTCAAACACGACCCAGCGGCGCGGAGCATCGCCGAGGTTATTCTGTACCCCGGTCTGCACGCGATTATCTTTCATCGCTTCGCGCACGCGCTCTGGCTGCGCGGCGTCCCCTTCTTCCCACGGCTTATCTCGCAGATCGCCCGCTTCCTGACCGGTATTGAGATCCACCCGGGCGCGACGATCGGGCGCGGGTTTTTTATCGATCACGGCATGGGTGTGGTGATCGGCGAGACCGCCGAGGTTGGCGATCGAGTGATGCTCTACCACGGCGTGACGCTCGGCGGCACCGGCAAGCAGATCGGCAAGCGCCACCCGACGATTGGCGATGACGTGATCATCGGCGTCGGGGCGAGCGTGCTCGGGGCAATCACCGTCGGCGAGGGGGCGCGAATCGGCGGCGGGGCGGTGGTGGTGAAGGATGTACCGCCGCACGCCACAGCGATCGGCATCCCGGCCAGGATCGTCGGGGCGCGGGATGAGGTTGATGGCGAGACTAGGCGCATGGAGAAGCTGCCCGACCCCGAGGGCGATATGCTGCGGGGTCTGCGCGCCAAGGTGCTCGAGCTCGAAGACCGGCTCAGCGAGCTCGAAGATGTGACCGACGACCATCAGCAAGCGCACCATCTGCCATACGACGCGCTGCCGGCACAGCTGTGGGCATCGCTCGACGTCGACCGGAATGAATTTATCGGTGGGGGAGGGATCTGATGAGTGTCGCGCTGTATAACTCGCTCAGCCGCAGCAAAGAGCCGCTGGCGACTATCGAGCCAGGCGTGGTGCGGATGTATGTCTGCGGTGTGACGCCGTACGACGCCGCCCACGTCGGGCATGCGATGTCTGCGGTGGTCTTCGACGTGATCCGGCGCTACCTTGAGTATCGCGGCTATGCGGTGCGGCACATCGTCAACTTCACCGATGTCGACGATAAGATCATCGCGCGGGCCAACGCTCTCGGTCGCGACCCGCAGGAGCTGGCGGCGTCCTACGTCGATGAGTTCTTCGAGGATCTGCACGCGCTCAACGTGCTGCCGGCCAGCGCCTACCCGCGGGTCACCGAGACGATCGACGAGATCGTGGCCTTCATCGAGGCGCTGATTGCTGCCGGCCACGCCTATGCCACCGATGGCGATGTCTACTTCGATGTGCCATCTGACCCGAACTACGGCCGGCTCTCAGGGCGCAACATCGATGAGATGCTGCGCGGCACCCGCTTCGAGGTGGATGAGCGCAAGCATCACCCGGCCGACTTCGCGCTGTGGAAGGCGGCCAAGCCGGGCGAGCCGAGCTGGCCGAGCTCGTGGGGCCCTGGCCGCCCCGGCTGGCATATCGAGTGCTCGGCGATGAGCCTCAAGCATCTGGGCGAGCAGATCGATATCCATGGCGGCGGGAGCGACCTGGTATTCCCGCACCATGAGAACGAGATAGCACAGACCGAGAGCCTGACCGGGCATCCGTTCGCCCGCTTCTGGGTCCACAACGGCATGCTGCAGATTCAGACCCGGGCCGATGATGGCACGTACAAGCTGGAAAAAATGTCTAAGTCGCTTGGCAACGTCGTCTCGGTGCGCAGCTTCCTGCACGAGCACCCGGCCGACGCGCTGCGCCTAGTCGTGCTTTCGAGCTACTACCGCAGCCCGCTGCCATTTGGCGATATGATCGTGGCCGACCAGGAGCGCAAGCTCGCGCGGCTGCGCTCTGCGCTGGAGCCATCGGCGGGGGCGCTGACAGCCGGGGCTGCGGCCGACGCGCTGCTGGCCACGGCGGCGAGCGCCAAGCAGAGCTTCGTCGCCGCCATGGACGACGATTTCAACACATCTGGCGCGCTGGCGGCGCTGTTCGAGCTGGTGCGGGCGATCAATAGCGCGCGCGATGCCGGCGTCGCTGGGGCGGCGTTTGCTGCGGCGCAGGCGATCTTTGGCGAGTTGACCGGGGTGCTCGGGCTGACGCTCGCGCCTATACAGCGCGACTCGCGGGCCGCCGAGCCGTTCATCGAGCTGCTGATCGCGCTGCGGGCCGAGCTGCGGGCCGCAAAGCAGTTCGCCATCGCGGACTCGCTGCGCGCGCGGCTGGCCGATCTGGGCGTGACGCTGGAAGATAGCCCGCAGGGCACGCGGTGGAAATTAAGCAATTGATGGAAATGCGCGAAGCGCAACGTGGGGGTTTGGGGGCGTAGCCCCAAGATCCTCTCTCACTCAATGATCAATCACCGAAAGATGAGCGTCTATGAGCTGGCTTGAGTTGAGCGTGGAGTGCGATCCTGAGGCGGTCGAGTCGGTGTCCGAGGCGCTGTCCGAGGTGGGCTACAACGGCGGGATCGCCGTGGATCAGCCGTTCATCTCCGGCCCAGACGGCCCAGAGTTCACCTACGACACCTCCAAGCCGGTGACGGTGCGCACCTATATCCCGCTGGACGAGCGGGCCGAGGACGTGCGCGCGCGGCTGGCCGAGACGCTGTGGCACCTCGGGCGGATACGCCACGTCGGCCCGCTCCAGACCGCGCAGATCGAAGAGGAGGACTGGGCCAACGCCTGGAAGCAGTACTATACCATCCAGCGTATTGGCGAGCGGACGGTGATCGTGCCATCGTGGCTGGAGTATGCGCCCAAGCCCGATGACATTGTGCTGCGGCTGGATCCTGGGATGGCGTTTGGCACGGGGCTGCACCCGACGACGCAGCTCTGCCTGGCATTCCTTGAGCGGCATATGGCGTCCGGTCAGATGGTGCTCGATCTGGGCAGCGGCTCGGGAGTGCTGGCGATCGCGGCGGCTAAGCTCGGCGCAGCGCGGGTATTGGCGCTGGACACCGACCCGATCGCGGTAACGGCATCGCGCGCCAACGCCGAGCACAACGAGGTGGCCGAGGTGGTACGCTCGGAGGAGGGCAGCCTGGGGGCGGGGGCGAGCTTCGGCCACTGGCTCGACTTCCCGCAGGTGCCGCGGCAGGAGAACTACGACCGCTTCGCCGCCGATGTCGCGCCGGCGTCGTTCGACCTGATCGTCGCCAATATCATCGCCAAGGTGCTGGCCGCGCTGGCCGATGACCTGCGCGCGGCGCTGACCGCCGGCGGGATTCTTATCAGCTCGGGGATCATCGCCGACAAAGAGCCGTTGGTGCGCGAGGCCTACGCCGCCGCCGGGTTCGTCGAGCTGGAGCGCCGACAGGAAGGCGACTGGGTGGCGTTCGTCCATCGGCGTGGCGATGACCATGTGGCATAATGCATGATGGAGGGCCTCGATGACAGCGACCATTCGTGATGCAACCTTCTACCTCGCTCGTCCCGATTCGAGATCGATCGAGCTGCGAAAGCTTCAGGGTCTGTGGACCGAAGAGCAGTATCTCACGATCACCGACCGGGTCAATGAGCTGATCGAGTTCACCGATGGCTACATCGAGGTGCTGCCCATGCCGACCCGAAAACATCAGCGAATCTTGTCATTTTTGAACAATCTGTTGCGATCGATCATTCGTGCACAAGGCGGTGAGGTGCTATTTGCGCCGCTGCGGCTCAGGGTGCGGGCCGAGAAGTATCGCGAGCCGGACCTGCTATTGCTGCTGGATGCCAACGATGAGCGCAACCAGGAGCGCTTCTGGCTAGGGGCCGATCTGGTGGTCGAGATCGTCAGCTCGGACGACCCGGAGCGCGACACGGTGGACAAGCGCGCCGACTACGCCGAGGCGGCGATCCCCGAGTACTGGATCGTCAACCCGATCGACGAGACGATCGCGGTGCTGGTCTACGCCGATGCGGGCTATATCGAGCACGGGGTGTTTGGCCGCGGGGCCACGGCGACGTCGCCGCTGCTCGGGGGGCTAACCATCGATGTGGCGGCGGTCTTCGATGCGCGCTAGCCCACGCCGGGCAGGTTATCCACAGATAGGCACAGATAGACACAGATAGCGCTGTGTTTGGTCTGTGGCGGCACGGTAGCCGCCTCTATCTGCTGCTGCGCAGCAGCAGCAAAAAACGACTCCAGATTAAAGCATATGCATAGCAGACCACAGCAGACCAGCGCCTACATTCTGACCGTGGGACCAGATGGGACGCTGACGCTCCCGCCCGATCTGACGCCAGGGACGAAGCTCGCTCTGGTGGTGCTGGAGCCGGGAAGCACCGCACAGGCTGAACCACGGGCGGCGCGCTTTGCGGCGAGCCGGGCGGCGCTGGCGCGGGTGATCGCCCACGATCTGGCAGTGTTCGTGGATGATGCGGCGCTGGAGGCGATCGTTGCGCGCGCTGTTTGATCCGCTGCAGCTGCTGCGGTTGCTGGTGCGCCCGCAGCAGCTCGCGGCCGTGCTGGCGGCCTGGGAGGCCGGAGCACTGACGCCGGTGGCCACGCCCGATCTGCTGGAGCGCTACGACGCGGCGCTCTCCGACGAGGTCAGCGCGCCGCTCATCGATGGGGCGCTGCTTGAGGCGTTTGGCGCGCATCTGCTCCACGATCTGACGCTGGCCGAGCCGGTGATGCCCGACGTGGACGGTGTGAGCGCCGAGGATGCCGCGCTGCTGGCTGCGGCGATCGGCGGCGGCGCTGCGATGCTTATCAGCGGATCGCCCGGGCTGCGGCGCGGCGACGCCGCCGATGCGCTGGCGCGTGCTGGGTGCGAGGTGCTGCTGCTCGATGAGCTGCTGCGCGAGCTGGAGGAGCGATGAGCCGCCGTATGCGCCCCCAGAGCAACACCTACCGCTTCTTCGTGCCGGCTGAAACGATCAGCGGCGAGCGCGTTACGATCGACGATGGCGATCTGGTGCATCAGATCGGCGCGGTGCTGCGGCTCGGCCCCGGCGATACGATCGTGCTGCTCGACGACGGCGGCTGGGAGTATCTTGTCGAGATCGAGCAGATCGACCGCAAGCGCGGCGTGAGCGGTAGGGTGCGCGAGCGGCTGGCAGCGCCGCTGGCCCCGCCGCCACCGATCACGGTCTATCTGCCGCTGATCCGCGCCGAGCGCTTCGAGTGGGCGCTGCAGAAGCTGACCGAGCTGGGCGTGGCGGCGATCGTGCCGACTCACTACGCCCATAGCATCGTCGAGCCGGGCCCTAGCGAGAAGAAGCGCGACCGCTGGCGCAAGATCGTGCGCGAGGCGGCCGAACAATCGCGGCGCGGACGTCTGCCGCTGCTCGGCGCGACGATGGCGGCGAGCGAGGCACTATCGCGCACCACGCCTGGGCTGGCATACCTGCTGTGGGAAGCTACGGGCGTGCAAACGCTACGGCGCTCACTTTCGACAGACTGCCCGGCGCGCGAGACCCCGATCGCACTGCTGAGCGGGCCGGAGGGCGGGCTGAGTGACGATGAGCTCGCGGGGGCGCGGGGGCGTGGGGTGCGGCTGGTGTCGCTCGGGCCACAGACGCTGCGCGCCGAGACCGCGCCGGTGGCGGCGATGGCGATGCTGCAGTACGCGCTGATGGACGATTAACCCAATTGACAATTGACCGAAACGCGTCCCAAGGAGCAAGATGGGGCAACCGAGACGCGCAGCCCGGACGGAGCGCAGCGACCGGCAATAGTCAATAATCAATAGTCAATGAATGATCGAGGAGCGGCTATGAAACGGCTAGCTACGACGATAGCGGTGGCGCTCCTCAGCTTTGCTTTGGGCTGGGCGGGCGCGCTGGTCTTCGGGCGCGACCTGGCACTGACGCGGCTGATCCCGCAGCTCGGGCCGGGAGCGGCGCTCAACAGCGAGACCCCCGAGCCGCTGCGCCAGCAGTTTGGCATCTTCTGGGAGGTGTGGAACCTGGTGGAGAGCCAATCCTACCAGCGTCAGGGCTTGGACTCGCAGCGTATGATCCGCGGCGCGATCGACGGCATGCTGGCGTCGCTCGACGACCCGTACACCGTCTACCAGGAGCCGGAGCTGGCCAAACAGACCGCCGAGCATATGCAGGGCAAACAGGCGGGGATCGGCACCTATCTGCGGATCACCGACGGGCGGGTCTATCTGTGGAAGCCGTTCAAGAATGGGCCGGCGGTGGCCGCCGGGTTGCGTCAGGACGACGAGTTGCTGGCGATCGACGGACAGGTGGTGTCGCCGCTGATCGCCGGTCTGAGCATCAACGATGCGGCGGTGAAGATCGGCGGGCTGCTGCGCGGCGATCCGGGGACGCAGCTGACGCTAAAAATCGGCCGGGCGGGGGCGGCAGAGCGCGACCTGACGCTGACGCGGGCCGAGATCGTGGTGCCGAGCGTCGAGGGGCGGATGCTCAGCGGCAAGACGGCCTACCTGCGGATCGGTGAGTTCAAGACCACCACCACCGAGGAGCTCGACGTCGTGATGCGCGAACTGTTGGCGCAGCGGCCGACCGGTTTTGTGCTCGACCTGCGCAACGACCCCGGCGGCTACCTGGATCAGGCGCGCGAAGTGCTTGGACGGTTCTACAGCGGCGTGGCGCTCTACCAGGAGGATGGCGAGCGGCGGCAGACCGAGCTGCGCACCAGCGATGCGCCGCAGGAGCTGCGGGCCTACAGCCAGCCGGTGGTGGTGTTGGTCAACGGCGGCTCGGCGAGTGCCAGCGAGATCGTGGCCGGCGGGCTGCGCGATGCGCGGCAGGGCGTCACGCTGCTCGGCGAGAAGAGCTACGGCAAGGGATCGGTGCAGAATATCTTTGGCATCTCCAATGGCGGCAGCGCCAGGATCACCGTGACCCACTGGCTGACGCCAAACAAAAGTGCCATCAACAAGGTCGGGATCGTGCCGCAGTACGTGGTGCCGTACAGCGAGGATTTGGCCACACCGGCGCCGTGTGTGGCCGACAGGCTGCCGGCTGATGGGCAGACCGTGTGCGGCGATAGCCAGCTATACTATGCCACCAGGCTGCTGGAGACTGGGGCGGCACCGCCCGTGCCGCCGGCGTGAGCAGTTGCATAAAGCCCGGCTTTGACGTACAATCGCGCGGTCAACGATCATAGGTTCGCACGAGGGGCGTTTCGGCAGGGAGGCCGGAGCGCGTATGTGCGATCCCGACGATCTGCACGGCGTAGTCCCTTATGAAAGGTAGGAACAGTTTGAACTGGACGAAAATGCTCGCGTCGGCGACCATCCTGATGGTGCTGCTGGCCGCATGTGGTGGCGCGCCCGCCACCACCGCCCCGACCGCAGCCCCAGCAGCCGTAGCCACGACCGCCCCGGCAGCCACGGCGATGCCCGAGCCGACCGCAGCCCCGGCGGCCACGGCGATGCCCGAGCCGACCGCAGCCCCGGCGGCGACGACGGCTCCGGCAGCTACGGCGGCCACGGCTGCCGGTGGCAAGCTTGAGATCTTCAGCTGGTGGACCAACGGCGGCGAGGCCACCGGTCTGAACAAGATGTTCGATATCTACAAAAGCGAGAACGCCGGCGTCGAGATCGTTAACGCGACGGTCGCTGGCGGCGCTGGCACCAATGCCAAGACGGTGCTCAAGACCCGGCTTCAGGGCGGGCAGCCGCCTGACAGCTGGCAGGTTCATGCCGGCAAAGAACTGACGTCATACGTCGACGCCGGGCAGATGGAGCCGCTCACCGGCTTCTTCAAGGAGCAGGGCTTCGACAAAGTCATGCCCAAGCTCCTGCTGGATCAGATTACCTATAAGGGCGAAATCTGGTCGGTGCCGGTTAACATCCACCGCTCGAACATGATGTGGTATAACATCAAGGTCTTCAAGGATAATGGCCTCGCGGCCCCCAAGACCATCGATGAGTTCTTCAAGGTGGCCGAGGCGCTCAAGGCTAAGGGCATCACGCCGCTGGCCGTCGGCGGCAAGGACAAGTTCGAGACGCCGCATCTGTTCGAGAGCGTCCTGCTGGCGACGTTCGGGCCCGACGACTACGCCAAATTGTTCACCGGCGAGGTGAAATGGGACGACCCGCGAGTCAAGACGGCGGCCGAAACGCTCAAGAAGATGATGAGCTTTGCCAACGAGGATCGCTCGGCGCTCGGCTGGAGCGACGCGATGCAGCTGGTGCTGGACGGCAAGGCCGGCATGACGATCATGGGCGACTGGGCCCACGGCTACGCGCTCTCCAAAGGCCTCAAGCCGAACGTGGACTACGGCTATGCGGCGGCACCTGGCACCGACGGCGTGTTCATCTGGCTGAGCGATAGCTTCGGCCTGGCTAAGGGCGCGCCGAACCCGGCTAATGCCAAGGCCTGGCTCGCGGTCTGCGGTTCGAAGGCCGGCCAGGATGCGTTCAACCCAGCCAAGGGCTCCATCCCAGCCCGGACCGACGCCGATGTGTCACTCTACGATGTGTACTTACAGTCGTCGATCAAGGCGTTTAGCGCGGAGAAGCTGGCCCCATCGATCGTGCACGGCGCTGCGGCCCCCGAGGCCTACATGAGCACCTATGGTAACGCGCTCAACGTCTTCGCCGCCGACCTCGACGTCGATACGCTGGTGCAGTCGCTGCAGGACGCGTCGAGCGATCTCGGCTTCTAGACCCCGGCGGTGCGCAGCCCTCCCACTGCGCCACCTACGCCGCAGGCGACGCACGCGCGTCGCCTGCGGCGCTCTCGCTTCGGCGCAGAAACGAGCACCCAATGCAGCAAGCCCAATCTCAACCCGCTGTAGCCTCCCCCGCCGCGCGCCGTAGACCGTGGCGGCTCACCCGCGATCGGCTCACGGCTATCGCGATGATCGCCCCGTCGCTGCTGGCGATCGGGGTGTTCGTCTATGGCTTCATCGCCTGGACCGGCTACCTCTCACTGACCAACTGGAATAGCCTGGCATCGGATTTCTCGTTCGTCGGGCTCAAAAACTACGCCACGGTGTTCAACCAGGGCCGGTTTCAGACCAATATCCGCAATCTGATCGTCTTCACCACCCTCTTTCTCAGCGCGTGTCTGGCGATCGGTCTGGTGCTAGCGATCATGGTCGACGCCGTCGGGCGCGGCGAGGCGTTCTTCCGCACAGTCTACATCTTTCCCATGGCGCTCTCGTTCATCGTCACCGGCGTGGTCTGGCAGTGGATCTTCGTGCCAGGCAAATTCCCGACTGACCCGTACGGCCTCAATCTGCTGCTCAAGAACATCGGCCTCGGCGCGCTGCAAGCCGCCTGGACTACCGACACCTCGATCGTGCCTGGCTGGAAGGTCGACTGGCTCAAGACTCGGATCGGCGTGCCGATGGCGATGATACCGGTGGTGGTGGCCGCCGTGTGGCAGATGTCCGGCTTTGTGATGGCGATGTATCTCGCCGGGCTGCGCGGCATCTCCGAAGAGATCAAAGAGGCGGCGCGCGTCGATGGGGCGACCGAGTGGCAGGTGTTTCGCCGGATCGTGCTGCCGCTGTTGCAGCCGATCACGCTCAGTGCGGTGATTATCCTCGGCCATATCTCGCTCAAGATCTTCGATCTGGTGGTGACGATGACCGGCGGCGCGCCCGGCAACAACACCGAGATTCCCGGCCTCTACATGTACGAAATCACCTTCAAGGCCAACAAGTTTGCCGACGGGGCCGCCGTGGCCACCGTGATGCTGCTGGTGGTGGCGCTGCTGGTGGTTCCCTACCTGCGCTACAGCCGCCAGACGGAGACCGAGCTATGACGACGCTGACCGCCGCGCCGCGCCGCGCGCAGATCCGCTGGAGCAAGATCCTGCTCTACGCGCTGATGAGCGTGTTCGCCGCCTTCTACCTGCTGCCGGTCTTCCTGCTGCTGATCACCGCGTTCAAGAGCTTCGACCAGGTGAGCCTGAGCCGGATGTGGGATCTGCCGCGCGGGCTGGATTTCGAGAGCTTCGACCGCGCCTGGAACGGCGGCGAGGGCGTGATTGGGATGCGCGGCAGCTTCTTCAACAGCGTCTCGCTGGCCATCCCGGCCACCGTGATCTCCTGCGCGCTCGGCTCGCTCAACGGCTACGTGATCTCGAAGTGGCGCTTCCCCGGCTCGGAGACGTTGTTTACCCTGATCCTGTTTGGGATGTTCATCCCCTATCAGAGCATCCTCGTCCCGCTGGTGACGACGCTGCGCACCATCGGGCTTTACGGCACCATGCCCGGGCTGATCCTGGTCCACGTGGTCTATGGCATCCCGATCACGACGCTGATCTTTCGCAACTACTACGTCGGCGTGCCGACTGAGCTGGTCGAGGCTGGCAAGATCGATGGCTCGGATTTCTTTGGTATCTACCGCCATATTATCCTGCCGCTCTCGATCCCCGGCTTCGTCGTCGTGGCGATCTGGCAGTTCACCTCGATCTGGAACGAGTTCCTGTTCGGGCTGATCATCACCAACGACCCCAAACTGCGCCCGGTGACCGTCGCGCTCCAGAATCTCTCCGGCAGCCAGTTCACCCAATGGAACGTGCAGATGGCGGGCGCGCTGATCGTCGCCCTGCCGACGCTGCTGGTCTACATCTTTCTCGGCAAATATTTCCTGCGCGGGCTGCTGGCCGGGTCGCTCAAGGGATAGCTGGGCACATGATGGAGGGGAACATGGAGTACGATATCCGCGTCGAGCAGCGCACGCCTCAGCTGCTGGCGGTGGTGCGCCGCCAGGCACGCCCCGAGGAGCTCGCCACGCTCGTCCCTCAGGCATGTGAAGTTGTGTGGGACGCCATCCGCGCGCAGCACACCCCCGGTGTCGGCCGGAATGTCGCTGTGTACCTGGACGCGCAAATTACCGTCGAGGTGGGCGTCGAGGTCGACGCGCCGTTCATCGGGTACGGCGAGGTCGTCGGCTCGGCCACGCCGTCCGGCGCGGTGGTCACAACCACTCACTACGGGCCGTACGGCCTGCTGCATGCGGCGCATACCGCGATTCAGCAGTGGTGCGGCGCTAAAGGGTACGCGCTGGCGGGTCCACAGTGGGAGGTGTATGGCCACTGGCAAGATGCATGGAATAGCGATCCGACCCAGATTACCACCGATGTCTGCTATCTGCTCAGTGCAGATGGGGCGATGAAGATCTGATCTGACCGCTACACGGGCTATCTGTGGACAAACCTGCGCGGCGATAGCGGATAACTAAACTGAAAAATCTAGAATACGCCTATGGAACCCAAGCTGCGCGCCGAGCAGCTCGCTGTATATGGAGAGAGCCAACAGGTGCTGCAAAGTGGCGGGCTGTTGCTGATGATTGGTCCACCACTTTTCCTGGCCCTGTTCTACGATACGCTTGCAGTCTGGCAGCTTGCCGCAGCGTTAGCTATATGCGCGCTCATCGTTGGCCTATGGGTCATCGACAGCGTGAAACACCCTCGCGGCTTTATCCAGCGCCCGAGCGCAAGAGTGGCTTTCGATAACCAGCGTGCGCGGATCGTGCTCGTCGGCGCAGTCATGGTCCTCGCGCTGATTGTCATTATAGGTCTTCCGTTCATCGAGGTGCTCACCGATGCGCGCACGCTGGTTGTTCTCTTAGCCGCGGCGGGCTTCTGGCGAATCTGGCGCGATCTGCGGATATTGAATACCCCGCTGCGCATGGGCTGGACACTGTGGCTCCTCGGGCCGCCGCTCGGCGCGCTGATCTGGGTGGCGCTACGATCCTCTGTTCACAGCACGTTATGGCTGCTCCCGGCTGGTATACTGCACTATCAGCTGATAATGGCGGCGATGATTACTATGCGCTATAGCCGCAAGATCATCCGCGCCGAGCTCGTCGGCGACTCCGCTAGCCTGCCGGATCAGCTGCAGCGCCTGATCATGCAGGTTGTCGAGCAGCACGGCATATGCGATCTCACATTTCTTCAGGGGCTGACGGGCTGCGATGCGCCGACGATTCTGGCGGTCGTTGAGCATCTGCAAACTGAAGGCCAGCTCATCGTTGATCGGCGGTGGCGTGTGGCGCTGCCCACTTCGGGCTACCAGACCCTGATCGGTGCGGCCCGGTCGCGTTGAGCATGCGGCATTCGCGCCTATTCGCGCCTATTCGCAGATCGCGGCTCGGAGTCTGCCGCTATCTGTGCTTATCTATGTCTATCTGTGGATGATCGCCCAGGCTGTTCGTACTGAGCGGATCACAAGCGTAGGAACTATCATGTCATTCCAAGCCTACCTCGCCAATATCCAGGCCAAGACCGGCAAGACCCCGGAAGACTTCCATGCCATGGCCGAGGCAAAGGGCTTCACCCAGGGCGGGCAGCTCAAGGCGGATGTCAAAGCGACTGCCGTGGTGCAGTGGCTCAAAGACGATTTTCAGCTCGGCCACGGCCACGCGATGGCGATCGTCGCTCTGCTCAAAGGCATGAAGACCGAAGACAGCGCGTGAGCCGCAGCACCGCCGCTGTAGTACAATAGTAGCTCTCGATGCTATGGGGGCAACTGTGGGCGATCCAATAGTGGTGGTTGGCGGCGGTCTCGGCGGTCTCTCGGCGGCGATCCACCTTGCGGCGGCTGGCGAGCGCGTCACGTTGCTCGAACAGAACGAGCGGGTCGGCGGCAAGCTTAACTTGCTGGAGGCCGATGGCTTC
>JAYUUK010000511.1:0-2448 GCA_043754595.1 Roseiflexaceae bacterium
CTCTTCCTCGGTGTAACCTGGAAGCTCGAGCACTTCCATGCGGTCGCGCAACGCGTGCGGCATCGTGTCGAGCACGTTGGCCGTCGTGACGAAGAGCACTTCGGAGAGATCGAACGGCACATCCAGATAATGGTCTCTGAACGTGTTGTTCTGCTCGGGATCCAGCACTTCGAGCAGCGCCGACGCGGGATCGCCCCGAAAGTCCGCGCCCAGCTTGTCGATCTCGTCGAGGACGAGGACCGGGTTACGGCTGCCGGTGTCGCGCAGTGCCTTGATCACGCGGCCCGGCATCGCCCCGACGTAGGTCCGGCGATGGCCGCGAATCTCCGCCTCATCGTGGACGCCGCCGAGGGCCATCCGCCCGTACTTGCGGCCGAGGGCGCGGGCGATCGACCTGCCGAGGCTCGTCTTGCCGACGCCGGGAGGGCCGACGAACAGCAGGATCGGCTCGCGGGACGGGCCGGTGTCGCCGAGCTCCTCGGCGATGGCGGCGCGCCTAGCCTTAACCGCGAGGTACTCGAGGATGCGCTCCTTGATCTTCTCAAGGCCGTAGTGGTCGGCGTCGAGCACCTCGCGGGCGTACGGCACATCGATAGTGCCGCCGCTCGGCGCGTTCCACGGCAGCTCAGCGAGCCACTCGAGGTAGGTTCGCACCATCTGGTATTCGGGCGACGAGCCGCTCATGCGGCTGAGCCGGTTGATTTCGCGGTCGGCCTCTTTGCGCGCGGCCTCTGAGAGCTTTGCGGCGGCGAGCTTCTCGCGCAGCGCGTCGAGCTCATCGGCCTCTGTATCATCCTCGCCGAGCTCCTTCTGGATGGCCTTCATCTGCTGGCGCAGGTAGAACTCGCGCTGCTGCTTATTGGCCCCCTCCTGGACCTCCTGGCGGATGCGCTGCTGCACTTCCATGAGCGCGATCTGCTTGCGATAGATATCGCGCACCTTGGCGAGGCGCTCGCCGACATCGAGGGTCTCGAGCAGGTCGAGCCGCTCGGCGAAGGTGTAGTCCGGCGAGTAGCCGGTATTGTCTGCCAGGTGGCCAGGGTCATCGATGCTGCGCACGAAGTTCTTGATATCCTGCGGCATGCCTGGGCGCATATCGAGCACGGTCTGGATCGAGGCGTGGACCTCCTCCATCAGCGCCTCAAGCTCGGGCGTGCGCACGAAGCGATCCTGTCGCTCGGTGTAGGCGTAGCGCTCGAATGGCGCATTCTGCACCTGCTCGTCGAGCTCGGCGCGGTGCAGCCCGCGCACCACGACGCCGCTACCGCCGCTGGGGAGCTTGCCGAGCTGCTCGATGCGCCCGATCGTGGCGATCTTGGAGAGCTGGCCATCCTCGTGGCGCACGCCGAGCAAGACCAGGTGGCCGTTCGCGTCGGCGTGCTCGGCCGCTGCTGCGGTCTCCTCATCGAGCGGAAGTGTGACAACTGTATAAGGAAAGACAACCGCCTCATCGAGCGGGATAAATGGCAACGATGGGCGAAACCCCTGATTTTGCTCTGACATCTGATTCCTCCTGGTAACGCGGGCATTGCGCCGCGTGAAGATATTATCCGGCAGCGACATACGAAAGTCAACGCTTTTGGAAGGCGTTTGAAGCAGCTCTAACGGTTTTCTAGTGTGGTCCTCGACGGGCGGGGATGTGTGTAGTCGCGCGGTGGCGGGCAGCGGGTCCATGGTGGCACCTGGGCAGACGGTGGCTATCGTGTGATGGTGTAGCTGCTCGCGGTGGCGGGTAGCGGGCCAGGATCGCTGACGAGGGGGAAATGTGCATCGCTGCCGGCCACTTACGAGGGAGGATATGACAGGGCGACAGCGTGGCCACATGGACACGCGGAGCACCCGACGCGCTGCCCAGGTCAGCGAAGCCGAGCTGCGTGCGGCGCGCCGGGTGGGGGCAGTGAGAGGGATGGGTGTAGTTTCTCAATCAGCGTCTCCTCAGCCCCCTAGCCAAGCGATTGTGAGCTTGACCCGCTTTTGTGGACACCATAATGGTAGAATAACAACCAGGAGGTGTTCCCATGACCAGACGTACTGCCAAGCCCTACAGCGACGCGTTTACACAGGAAGCGGTCAACCGCGTGACCGCACAGGGGATGAGTCGCGCCCAGGTGGCCCGCGACCTTGGGGTGCGCATTGACACGCGTGCCCGGTGGGGACGCGCCGCCGCGCCAGCCGCTCCTGTGCCCGCGGGTGTCGCGCATCCGCCGCCGCAGACCTCGCGCGGTTGCGACGGGAAAATGACCAATGACGGATGGAGCGCGATATCGTACAAAAAGCGCTCGGCATCTGCGAGCAGATGCCACAATGACGGATCGCTACCGCTGTATTGCCGACCACGCGAGCCAGTTTCCCGTCACACTGCTGTGCCGGGTGCTGGCGGTCGGGCGCAGCGGCTTGTACGCCTGGCGTGGGCGCATACCACGCGCACACACCACCCGCGATCGGGAA
>JAYUUK010000512.1:0-21604 GCA_043754595.1 Roseiflexaceae bacterium
CAGACCAGCTTCTCGCCGGCCTCCATGGCGTGCGGCGTCGGCACGCGGAACGGGTCGAGCCCGTGGATGTTGCGCCCGGTCGGCACCACGGCCGGATTGCGCACCACATCGTTGCTGGGCGACGGCGGGGTGAAGCCGCCGCCAATCGCGTGGGTCAGCGCCGGCAGCTCGTGGTCCACCACCATATTGTCGAGGATGGGGCCGAGGTGGGCCGCCAGCTGCGCATCGACCATCGAAGCCTGACTCGCCGGCTCGCGCCGATCCTGGCGGCTCACATCGGCGCTATGCTGCTCGATGAAGCCGCGCATCATTTCGCGCACGGCGGTATCGATCTGCGTCCAGGCGTCCTGCGCTGCGGTGTCGTCGGTCAGCCGGTCGCGCAGCGCCTCGTACTCATATCCAAGCCTGGCGGCGAGCTGCTGCGGCAGCGTTCGGCCATCTGGTAGGCGGTGGAACGCGCTGATCAGCGCCAGCACGTCCACCAACTCGTCCTGGCTCGGCGGCGCGCCGAGCACGTGCAGCCCGACAGGGATCATGCGCTGCTCGGTCAGCAGTAGCTCGTGGCCGACGGCGGCGATCGTCGTCTCCTCGCTGGCAGCGGCAGGGGCGTTGATGCCGAGCTTCGCGGCGGCCGCCACGATATCTTCGAGCAGCTCTGGCGATGGCCGCAGGCGGTAGCTCTCAATGCTGTCTTTGAGCGCGCGCAGCCCCTTATAGAGCCCGGCCTGTTGCAGCGGTGGCGTCAGGTGGCTCACCAGCGTGGCCAGCCCGCGGCGCTTGGCGATGGTGGCCTCGCTCGGGTTGTTGACGCTGTAGTAGTAGAAGTTAGGCAGGCTGCCGATCAGCCGCGTGGGCCAGCACTGCGCACTCATCCCGGCCTGTTTGCCAGGCATGAACTCAAGCGCGCCGTGGGTGCCGAAGTGCAGCACCGCGTTCGCCCCAAAAATATGCTCGATCCAGGTGTAGAAGGCGGCGAAGCCGTGGTGCGGCGCGGCGTCCTTGGCCATCAGCAGTCGCATCGGGTCGCGCTCATAGCCGAAGGACGGCTGGAGCCCGATGAAAATATTGCCAATCTGACAGCCGAGAATGTAGAAGTCGCGCCCGTCGTTGAGCAGCGTGCCGGGGGCCGGCCCCCAGAGCGGCTCGATGTCGCGCTGATGTGGGAACAGCCGCCGGTAGTCGCTCAGGCTCAGCATCGCCGCCACGCTGCCGTCCGTCCCCTGGGTGCCGCCGTCCACCACCAGGTGGCGCAGCGCCTCGGCGCTCTCCGGCACATCGAGTGTGTAGCCATCATCTTTGAGTTGCTGCAGCAGGCGGTAGACTCCGGCGAAGACATCGAGGTAAGCGGCGGTCCCGGCGTTGCCGAGCGTCGGCGGGAAGTTGAACAGCACGATCGCCAGCCGCTTCTCGTCGTTGGGCGTGCGCCTGAGCGCCACCCGCGCCGCGATCCGATCGGCCGCCAGCGCGATCTGGTCGTCTAGGGCCACGAACTTATCGCCGCCGCTCGTCGGCCCGCCGAACACCAGCGGCTCGGCCGCGCCATCGAGCTCGGGGATGGCGATGTTCATCGCGATCTGGATCGGCGAGAGCCCGGTGTCATCGGATCGCCACTCCTCGACCCGCTGAAACGCCAGCGGGATGGTGTCGATGTACGGCACATCGAGCTCGCCGAGCGCCGCGACCGACTCCTCCGGCCGGCTCTCGGCCATGCCGCCCACCAGCGAGAAGCCGGCGCCGTTGATCAGCAGATCGATCGACGATTGCCGATTGCCGATTGCCGATTGCCGATCGCTGTGGGTGGTGTGACCGAGGCGCGCGAGCCAGCCCTTCTTCGCCGCGCCCGCCGCAGCGTCATCAGTCTGGAAGAAGCGCGTCATCGCCGGACGGAAGTCCAGCCCTGCGCCATAGGCCATGCGGACGGTGAGGCCGCGGGCTTCGAGGGCGCGGTGGAGCGCGTCGAGGTGGGCGGTGTTGCCGGAGAGCGCCACGGTGCGCAGCGACAGCAGACCGACGGTGCCGCGCAGCGATTGACGATTCGGCTCGCTGCGCGCACGTTTATCACGCCCGGCCAGCCATTGCTCGTACTCCGCCAGCGTGGCGAACGGCGCGTCGGCGTCTGGGTGGATCAGCGCGACCTCGGGGTACTCGATCGGCGGCTGGGTGGGGAATTTGCCCTGAAAGCCTGGGACGTAGCGCTCGATCAGCATGAGCAGCATGCGGCGCAGGTTCTCGGCCGAGCCGTGGAGCCAGTACTGGTGGACCACAATGTAGGTCGAGAGGTCGCGCGCCTTGCCGGGGATGTGCGCCATGATCTTGCCGATGTTGCGCAGCATGGCGAGCTGCCGCTGCCCTTCGCCGTGGCCGCCTTTGCTGCCGCCGCGAAACTTCTGCGCCCACTGCTTCCACGGCGGCGGGTTGGGGTCTTCCTCTTTTTTGGCCAGGCTGAGCCCGCCGAGCCGCGTCATGCGGATGAGCGTCGGGTTGGAGGTGATGACGCACAGCGGGGATGTGGCCGCGGCGAGGGCGCGCTGCACCGGGCGGACGTACTCTTCGCCGAACAGCATGGATCCGAAGATGAAATCCGCTGCGGCCGCGTCGGCCGTCAGGCGCGCGTAGTCCGCTTCGTCGCGCAGACTGGTGGCATCGTACAGGCTGATGGCCAGATCGACGCCGTGCTCGTGGCTGATCCGCGATGCCGCCTCGCGCAGCGCCGCGTTATGGTTGCCGTCCATCGTGAGGAAGAGAAAACGCATTGGTCATTCCTTCCGAGCAAGTTTCTGCTAATCTTCGCAAATCTGCGCGAATGTCCGGGCAGTTTATCCACAGATAGGCACAGATGCCCACAGATGCCGGGCAGTCACCCCATCAATAGCCAATAGTCAATCGTCAATCGTCAATCGTCAATTGCCCGTCCTGCGTAGTTCGGGAAGCCGGGCAGCCCCTTCCAGCGGGTCTCCTCCTGCGTCACCAGCGGCGGCAGGCGGAACGTCGCCAGCAGCCGCACGCCGATGGCGGCGCGGTGGCGGGCGGCGCGGGCCTTGCTCAGCGCATCGCCCTTGGCGTCGAGCTCGGCGGCGCGGCGGTCGTGGGCGACGCAGGCGTCCAAATTGGCAAAAAACGCCGGGTTGTCCACATCGTGGGTCTGTGGGAAGACTTGGGTCGAGATCTGGTTGGTCAGCCGGATCACCCGCTGGTCGTAGGCGCGCCAGTCCAGCCCGAGCGCTGTGTAGAAGTCGGCGCGGCGCGAGTCGTTGAGGTACATCGTGGCGTAGACCGCGAGCAGGAAGAAGCGGATCCAGCGCTTGTTGATGCCCTGGAGCAGCTCCGGCTGCGAGCGCATCAGCAGCGAGAAGAATTCGCCGTGGCGGTACTCGTCGTTGCACCACTCCTCGAACCACTTGAAGATCGGGTGGATGCGGAACTCGGGGTGCTGCGCCAGGTGGCGGTAGATCTCAATATAGCGGGCGTAGCCGATCTTCTCCGAGAGATAGGTGGCGTAGAAGATGAACTTGGGCTGGAAGAAGGTGTACTTCTTGCGCGTGTGGAGCACGCTCAGATTCATCTCGACGTTGAGGTCGGCCATGGTTTTGTTCAAAAAACCGGCGTGGCGGCCCTCGTCGCGGCTCATGCACTTGAAGATCGCCCGTAGCGTCGGGTCTTTGAGATGCTTGACCATCTCGGCGTAGAGGATGCAGCCGGAGAACTCGGCGGTGCAGGAGCGCTCCAGGAAGTCGATGAAGGCATCGCGCATCGGCATGCCGTCGAAGTTGGCCCGGAACTCATCGTTGCGGCGGAAGTGAGTGCGGTTGTAGTCGTGCTCGAACTCGCCGCGGATCCACTCGAACTCGTCGCGCATATGGTCGACGGTCAGCTTGTCGATCGCCTTGTAGTCGGTGGTGTAGAAGCGCGGCGTCAACACCGCCTCCTTGAGCGCGTGGGAGGTAGTCGGCGTGTACTCGCCTGGCATATTCATCATCGAAGTGATCCTTATCTATCGATTCGAACGATTGATTAAGCGATCGTACAAGAAGAGAAAGGGAAGATTGCGGGGGCTGCGCCCCCAAACTCCCGCCTCCCGCTCCAATGTTCCACGCTCGACGTTCTACGGGTGCTCGACAAGTTCGCTGAGCTCGACGAGGCTGCTGCGCTGGACGAGGTAGCGCCGTAGCCCGCTGGCCTTGGTCAGCCGTACCCGGCTCGGGTATGAGACCTCTTCGCCGGTGAGGCCGCGGGTCACCTGCGGGTCGAGCAGTTCGACGGTATCGCCAGGCTGGATGACCATACCCTGCGGCAGATCGACGTGGAGGTGCAGATGTTCATGGGCGCTCTGGAGATGCACCATCGCATCGCCGACGCTGCTGGTCTCGCGGCGGTACCAGAGCGCGAGCCCGACGAGCAGCGCGCCGAATGTCCCGAGCCAGAACAACAATCGCATATCGCCTCCGTGTAGTGGTGATTGTGAACTACGGGTAATTGTCAATCGTCAATACGTGCTGTCTCAACCAGCTCAACATAATAAAAACCGCTTCGAACGCTGGCCCGCTGCACCTCGCGCAGCCCAGCCCCCGCCAGCGCCGCGTCCAGCATCGTACGTCTGATCAGCTTGACATCGGTGCGCCGCTCGCCCTTGGGGAATTTATCGCCGAGCCAGGCCAGCGCCCCGAGCACAGGCGTGTGCGGCGCGTAAGTGAACAGCACCGGCCCGCGCGACCGCGCCGCTAGCCCTGACAGCATCGGCCCGAGCGCTGCGGCGTCGTAGTGGATCAGCACATCGAAGCAGACCGCCGCGTCGTGCTCGCCCGTCGCCGCCTCTAGGTCGCCGGCCAGCGCTGTGACCCGCTCGGCCATCCCCGCCGCCTCGGCCCGCGCCGCCGTCGCCCCGGCCATCTGCGGCGCGATGTCCACCGCCGTGACCTGCCAGCCGCGCTCGGCCATCGCCACGGTGAACAGCCCGGTGCCGCACCCGGCGTCCAGCATCGTCCCGGTCCGATGCTCGCCGAGCCAGGCGGCCGCCGTCGCCAGCATCCGCTCGTGGCCGGCGCGGATCGTCGCCCGCACCCGCGAGAGCTCGCCTTCGCCATAGATCGCCTGCCAGCGCGCGAACCCAGGGCCGTCGAAGTAGGTCTGCAATGTCTGCTTGTGTGGGTCCATATTCATCCGCTCATCTTCGCGAATTGCCGTGAATGTCCGGGCAGCTTGTCCACAGATAGCCACAGATACTCGGGCAGATAGTCCGCGCATATTCCGGCTACGTGCGACGTTCTCCGTGCTTGTCTCGCTCATCCATCCCCCACTGGCATTCGTACACCCGGCATGAAACCTATCATCCACATGATCGGCCAGGCCCACCTGGACCCCGTCTGGCTCTGGCGCTGGCCAGAGGGCCGCGCCGAGGCCGTCGCCACCACCGCCAGCGCGCTCGACCGCCTGGACGAGTATCCCGATTTCCAGTTCACCCGCGGCGAGGCCCAGGTCTACGCCTGGGTCAGGGCCGAGGCGCCGCAGCTGTTCGATCGCATCAGGGCCGCCATCGCCGCCGGCCGCTGGCACGTGGTCAACGGCATGGTCATCCAGCCTGACATGAACATCCCGAGCGGCGAGTCCTTCGTCCGCCAGTCGCTGCTCGGCAAGGCGTGGATGGCCAAACACCTCGGCGTCGAGCCCACCGTCGCCTACTGCGTCGATAGCTTCGGCCACGCCGGCACCCTGCCGCAGATCCTGGCCAAGTGCGGCTTCACCAGCTACGTCTTCATGCGCCCCCAGGCCCACGAGAAGCAGCTCCCCGCCAGCGCCTTCTGGTGGCAGGGGCCGGACGGCTCGCGCATCCTGGCCTTCCGCATCTCCGATGCCTACACCACCCGCACCCCCGACCACCGCGGCCACATCGCCGCCGCTCTGGCCGAGAAGTCCGAAGCGCTCGGCGAGACAATGTGTTTCTTCGGCGTCGGCAATCACGGCGGCGGGCCGACCAAGCTCCAGATCGAGGATATCCAGCGCCTCGCCGACACCGACGACGCGCTCGACATCCGCTTCAGCTCGCCGCCGGCGTTCTTTCAGGCCATCGACGCCGCCACCGCCGCGCTGCCGACCGTGGCTGAGGAGCTGCAGTTCCACGCCGTCGGCTGCTACGCCGTGGTCTCCGATCTCAAGCGCGGCCACCGCCTCGCCGAGCAGAAGCTGCTGCTTGCCGAGCGCCTCACCACACTCGCTGCGCAAATGGGCGCTGTGCCGGCCCCCACCACCGCCTTGTCTCAGCTCTGGTGGTCGCTGTGCTTCAACCAGTTTCACGACACGCTCGGCGGGTCGTCGCTGCGATCCGCCGAGCGCGACGCGGTTCGCGCCTTCGACGCGATCATCGCCGGTTGCGACGAGCTGATCGACGATGCCGGACGCCTGCTGTCCGCCCAGATCGACAGCGCCGGGCCGGGCGGGAGCGTCGTGCTGTTCAACCCACACCCCGAGCCGCTATCCGTCGTCGTCGAGTACGAGCCATGGACCGACTGGCAGCCGTGGGACGAGGGCGGCTGGGACCTGCGAGACGAGGCTGGCGCGCCGGTTGGCTATCAGTTGCTGGAACCGGACGCCGCGATTGGCTGGGGCGGCATCGCCCACCTGGCATTTCGCGCCGAGCTGCCGCCGCTCGGCTACCGCCTCTACCGCTTCGCTCCCGGCCTGCGCGCGAGCGTGCTGCCGACGACTCCCAAGCGCGACCGCTTCGGCCGCTCGCGCGGTGCCGGCACCGCGTCGGACGCCGATGCCGCCTGGCTCACTGTCTCGCCGACCACCCTGGCCAACGAGCGGCTGGCGCTGCGGCTGGATTCGGTCAGCGGGGCGATCGTCTCGTGCGTGCTGGATGGCGGGCCGGAGCTTGTCGGCCCCGATGGCTGGAACGTGGCGCAGACGATCGCCGATCACTCCGACACCTGGTCGCACGATGTGCGCCGCTTCGACGCCCCAGCCGAGCCGTGGCGAGTGGTGCGCTGCGGGGTGGCCGAGCGCGGGCCGCTCCACGCCAGCCTGCTGATCGAGCGCCGCTGGGAGGGCGCGGTCTGGACCCAGTACCTCCAGCTCAACGCCGGCGACGCCCACATCACCGTGCGCAACCGCCTCAGCTGGCAGGGCGAGTGGAAGGTGGTCAAGCTGGCCTTCGACGTGGCCGCCGAGCTGCCCGAGAGCCGTCACGATGTCCCGTTCGGAGCCGTCCAGCGCCCGGTGGACGGGACGGAAGTCCCGACGCAGCAGTGGATGGCGCTGTTCGGCGCGGCCGGCGGCGGGCTGGCGGTGATCAACGATGGCAAGTACAGCTGCGACGCGCTCGACAGCACGATGCGGCTGACGATCCTGCGCGCCGTGCCATACGCCTACCACGTGCCGCACCAGATCGGGGCCAAAAAGCGCTACGACTGGGTCGACCAGGGGGAGCAGGAGTTCACGCTGGTGCTGCGGCCGTTCAACGGGCTGTGGGAGGCGGCCGGTATCACACAGCTGGCCCGCGCGCTGCACCTGCCGCCCGTCGCCATCACCAGCTACGGCCACCCCGGCGCGCTGCCGTCACAGGGCTCACTGGGCCGCCTGGATGCCAGCGAGCTGGAGCTGACCGCGCTCAAGATCGCCGAGGACGGCGACGGCGTCATCGTGCGTCTGGCGGATCGGCACGGCCTCGGCGGCGCCGGGGTATTCATTTGGCACGGCCGGCGCTTCGATGTGGCCTGCGCCCCATTCGAAGTCAACACCTACCGGCTGCGCCAAAACAATGGTCTATGGGATATGGTAACGTGCGATATGATCGAGCAATTGACAATTGACAATTGACCATTGAGGAGGGATTTTGGGGGCTGCGCCCCCAAACCCCGCTGTGCGCTGCGTTCAGTCGTCAATCGAGTCTACTTCCAGCCGCCAATGACGTTGAAGATCTCGCGGTCGCCGAGCGGGGATGGCACGGCCGAGCGCGGCGTGTTCAGCAGCTTCTCGGCCATCGCGAAGAACGGTGCGGTGCAGATATCGCGTTCCGGATGGTCCATCTCATACAGCGTCTTGCCCATAATCCGCGAGCGGCGGATCATATCGTGGTACGGCACCTTGCCGATCACCTCGGTGCCGACGGTCTGTGCGAACTCGTCCAGCAGCCCTGTGCCGCCGAACTCGGGTTCGACCTTGTTGGCGATGATCCCGGCCAGCCTGACTTTGTAGCGCGCGCTCTTCTGCTTGATCGCCAGGCAGAGGCGGTTGGCGGCAAAAATGCTGTCGAAGTCGTTGCAGGCGATGATCAGCCCGTAGTCGGCGTAGTTCAGCGGTGCCGAGAACCCGCCGCAGACCACATCGCCCAGCACGTCGAACAGGATGACATCGTACTTATCGTACAGGCCGAGCTCGTTGAGCAGCTTGACCGTCTCGCCCACCACGTAGCCGCCGCAGCCCGAGCCGGCCGGCGGCCCGCCGCTCTCCAGCGTGTCCACCCCGGCGTACCCCGTCTTGACCACATCGTCGACGGCGACCTCCTCGTGGTGGAAGTCCACCTCGGTCAGCACATCGATGACGGTGTTCTGCAGCTCGCCGAGCAGCGCGAACGTACTGTCGTGCTTCGGGTCGCAGCCGATCTGCAGCACCTTGGCACCCTTGAGCGCCAGCGCCGCCGATAGGTTCGAGCTCGTCGTGCTCTTGCCGATGCCGCCTTTTCCATAGACCGCGAGTGTGAGGCTCATAGCGATTCCTTTATTGGCTACTGACTGTTGACTATTGCGATCCTATCGGAGTAGGAAGATCTTGGGGACACCCAGAGGGCACCCGGCCCCCAAACTCCCGCTCGTCAATAGTCACGACCCTATCCCCCGAGCGCCTCGCGCGCTTCCATCAGCATATCGCCGCTGATCTCGTGGCTGCCGTGCTCGCTGGCGTACTTCTCGACGTTCTTCTGCACCCGGCCGCGCACAAAAAACGGGATCTTCTTCAGCATCGCCTGCGCGTCGGCGGACCAGACGATGTGCTCCACGGACGGGATAGCGGCGCTCGCCACGGGCGGGCTGAAGCCCGCGCCGACGATGGGCGTGTCATCAGCGATATGATTGGCGCTCAGCTCGCTCCTGGCTACCGGCTCCTGGCTCCTGGCTGCTGGCTGCTCATACTCCAGCCCCGCGTCGCCGAACATATCAATCAGGTGCTTCTCTAGCCCGAGCTTGGCGGTAGTGTAGACCGTATCGGCCAGGTAGTCGGCCCCGTCGAAGCCGAGCAGGGGGTAGTAGCCGAGCAAATGGTTCTCGATGTGGGTCGGCGGGGCGATCACCATCACCGGCAGATCCAGCTTGCGGCAGGAGTGGCGCTCCATCTGCGTGCCGCAGACCACGTCCGGCATCAGTTCGGCGATCCGCGCCGCCACGTCCTGGAAGTGCTCGGTGACCAGCAACTCGTTTGGCAGATAGCTTGCCAGTTGAGTAGCGACCCACGCCGACTCGCGCGCCAGATACGTCCCTGCCCCGGCGATCTCCATCCCCAGCTCGTCGTGGAGGAACTTGACCATTCCCACCGTGTGGGTCGCATCGCCAAAGACGAAGGCGCGCTTGGAGGAGAAGCTCTCCATGTCGGCGGTGCGGGCGAACCACGGCACCCCGCTCGGCGCGCTCAGCCCATCGAGTGAGAAGGCCGTCAGCCGCGGCAGCACCAGCGGCTCGAAGCCAGCCTGGTCAGCGCCCACCTGATTGATCAGCTCGATGAGCCGCCGCAGCCAGCGCAGCGTCGGCTGGACCCCGATCGGGGCTTCGTCCAGCAGCGGCGTGCCAAACTGCTCGTTGAGATAGGTGGCGGCGCCCTGCCCGAGCTCGCGGTACGGCGCGATGTTCACCCAGGCGGCCGGCAGCGTCGCCATATCGCCTGGGCTGGCCCCCAGCGGCGCGATGACGTGGATCTGCACCCCGAGGGTGGCGAGCATGCGCCGCAGACAGATCAGATCCTGCCTGGAGTGGAACCCGAGCGATGCAGGCCCGATCAGGTTGACGCTCGGGCGCGCGGTCAGCGGCTGCGGCGCGGCGAAGCGCTTGACCAGTAGCGTCAGCAGACCCTCGGCCGAAGCGGTCTCCTGCATGCGGTACGGGTTGGCGTCGTAGACCAGCACCGGCGCGTCGATCCCGGCGCTGTTTGCCGTCTGCTGCAAGTCCTCCTGGAGCAGGATCGTCGAGCACGAGGCGCAGACCACGATCAGCTCGGGATGGAGTTTCTCCTCCACCTGCCGCAGCGTCTCCGGCAGCCGGATGGTGCCCTGCGCCAGATCGCGGCCGCTGACCACCGAGGTAGTGAACTGCGGCTGCGCCGGCGCGCGCTCCATCATGGTGAAAATCGGCGTAACATAATCATCGCCCTGTGGCGCGTGGAACACGCCGTGGACGTTGCGCATACTATTGGTGATGCGGGCCACGCCATGGTGGGCGGTCCCCTCGTACATCCAGAGCGCCAGGCGCATACGCGTTGCCTCCTGCAATTGACAATTGACTATGACACCCGTTGACTATGACACCCGTTGACTATGACACCCGCTTTTTGCTGCGGCACAGCATTCTTCTCGGCCTGCGGCAGCGCGGTAGCCCAGTTTTACTGCTGCTGCGCAGCGGAGCTGCGCAGCAGCAGTAGAAAAAGTGCTTCCATAGCCAATAGTCAATTTCTCAATGGGGTCAGTCCGATCGTCCAGATATCGTCGTCCATCAGCGGGTCAAGCCTGGCGTGGCGCTTGAGGCTTTTGGTGAACATCCCGGCCAGCGTCCCGGCCCCGGCCCAGCCGTGGATCGGCATGAAGGCGAACTCGGTGCTCCACTTGGCCACCACACCGCCGCCGATCAGCGGGTTGGTCGTCGCCAGATTGGCCACCACCAGATCCGGCTTGTTGTTGGCGATATCGCGCAGCTGCCGGTCGAAGTTGGGCTGCTCCACCACCCGCGTGCCGTCCAGCATGGCCAACTCGCGGGCGTGGAACTTCTTGTTGATGTAGGTGGTCGAGCACTCGACGATCTCGCAGCCGGCGCTCTGGAGGAAGCGCGCTATCGGCAGCTCCATCAGCGTGTCGGCGGTCAGGAACACCTTTTTGCCAGCCAGCAACTCGGTGTGGGGCCGCAGCCGCTCCCAGGCCGCCGCCTCGCGCGCCGCCAGGTCCACCTTCAGCCCGAACATCGTGGCCAGATCTTCCCAGAAGGCGCGGGTGCCATCGGGGCCGTACGGGAACAGCGAGGAGAGCAGCGTCGCGCCGCGCTCGCGGCCGATCCGCGCGGCGACTTTGGCCAGATACGGCTGGAGCGGCGCGAGCACCGTCCCTTTGCCGATCGGCGGCAGCTCGCCGAAGCGGTTGGCCGGCAGAAACCCGGCCACCGGGATGCCGAGCCGCGCCGCCTCGACGGCGAAGTCGTCGGCGATGGTGTCTGGCACCGAGCCGAGGAATACCACGCGCCTGTCATCGTCTGCGGCCGGTGGGCAGTAAGGCAGCAGCGCCTGAATCACCGAGTCCTCGGCCTGCGAGAAGGTATAGTCCAGCCCGCTCGCCGGCACGAACAGCACCGGCAGGTCCGGGCGGCACAGCTGCTTGGCCAGCCCGTCGAACTCGACTTTCATCACCTCGGGGGTACAGGAGGAGAGCAGGAAGATCACCGAAGGATGGTGGTCGGCCACGATCTCATCGATCAGCCGATCGAGGTCTGGCTGCTGGCTGGAGAGATCGGCCTCCTCGATCAGCGCGACGCCGAAGCGCGGCTTGGCGAAGATCATCACCCCCAGCGCATTTTGCAGCAGGTGGGAGCACGTGTGCGTGCCGAGGATGAGGAAGAAGCTATCCTTAATCTTCTGGTACAGCCAGCCGACGCAGGTGAGCCCGCAGAACGAGTGGTACGCGCCGTCTTCTTTGATGACTTGGCCCATAAGAACGTCCGCTTATCTACGCGAATATGCGCTAATCTATGGAAAACCTGCCCGGTCAGCGCGCCACCACCACCACAAACCGCCGCTCGACATCCTGCGTCACATCGAGGTCGCCGTACTGTGCCAGTGCCCAGCTCGTCAGCCGCGCCATCGCGGCGTCGAGGATGGGCTGCTCCAAGCTCCAGGTTTCGGCGTCGGCCCGGCTCGCCATCTCGGCCAGCACCTCGGCCGGCGAGATCGGCGTGACCCACGAGACCAGCGACCGCTCGGGCTCCAGCGCGAAGCCGAGCTCGCCGAGCACTGCCCCGATCGATGCGCCGGCACCTGGCGGGCGAGCGTTCGGCAGCAGCTCCATCACCGCGCTGCGGAGCTGCTCGCGCAGCTGCCCGACGCAGCTCTGCGGGTCGCGCCAGTCTCGCCCCTGGATGAAGCGCCCGCCCGGCCGCAGCGCCCGCCGCCCGTCCACCAGCGCCGAGCGCCAGTCCTTCAGCAGGTGCAGCACGTGGACCACCACGATCGCGTCGAAGCTCGCCGACGCCAGCGGCAGCCGCGCGATATCGCCGCGCAGCAGCGCCAGCTGTGGCTCGTTGGCCGCCTGCGCCACCCGCAGCATCCCGTCGCTGACGTCCACGCCGGTCACGCGGCAGCCGGCGCGGGCCAGCGGCAGCGCGATGCGCCCGGTGCCGACGCCGAGCTCGAGCACATCGGCGCCGCAGATCTCCGCCAGCGATGCCCCGATCCGCTGCGCCACCTCTGATGGGTGGGCCCGCACATGGTCGTAGGCCGATGCGATCCGGTCGAACGAGATGGTCATAGGTCGCTGTTGCTCCGCCTTGCTATAGCAATCCTACAAGAGGAGAAAAGGGATGATCGTGGGGACACCCAGAGGGTACCCGGCCCCCAAACCCCGCGTTGCGCTTCGCGCGTTTACAACGCACGTAGGATTGCTATACTGACTACTTGCTACTGACTACTTGCTACTGACTGCTACTCCTACGCGCTCGCCGAGGTCTCCATTGCGCGGGTCAGGTCATCGCGGGTCACGCCGTGGAACTCCTCGACGCTCACGCTCCGCAGCAGTGCGATGCCCACCACCATAATCACCGTCTCCACGCCGAAGATCACGCTGAAGCCCGATGCCACGCTCAGCAGCTTGCTCTCGATCAGCAGCGAGTGCATCGCGCCGGAGAGGATCGAAGCGAACGCCGTGCCGAACGCCTGCGCCACGCCCCAGATCCCCATATAGATGCCCGTCGCGCCCTCTTTGGTCATATCCATCATCAGCGCCAGCGCCCCGACGTTGTAGATGCCGGTGGCGAAGCCCATCAGGATCAGCGCTGGGTTGAGCAGCGTCTGCTGCCCCATGATCGCCGTCAGCGTTAGCAGACCCAGCCCGAGCGCCGTGCCGGCCCCGCCGACGGTGGCCATCGCCTTTTTGCTCAGCGGGCGGATGGCCGCGATGACGCCCATGATGACCATGCCGATCAGCACCCCGCCGCCCCAGGTCTGCGTGAAGCCGGTGGTCTCCTTGACGGTCATGTTGAACGCCTCGGCGCCGAACACCTCAAGCACCGCGTCCTGCAGAAAGATGCCGAGGATGCTCAGGAAGATGAAGCCGAAGAACGTCCGCACCTGCGCGTTTTCGCGCAGCAGCCGCACCGAGGCGGTCACCGGGTTGCCAGCCGGGGACGCCGCCCGCGAGCGCTCGATCGCCGCCGCCATATCGGTTGGGTTGAGCCGCTTCTCCATCCCCACCGTGCCGAGCAGCACAGAGATGATGACCACCAGCGGCGTCAGATTGTAGACCTGCTGCATCGACGCTGGCGTATAGGTCGGCATCATCGTTTTGATCACGCCGGCGGCGATGATCGTCGAGATGATCGTGAACGTCCAGACGACGGCGATCGTGCTGCTACGCTGTGCCGGTGGCGTCACCTCGGCGATCAGCGAGTGGTGGCAGTCGCCCATTGTCGCGCTGCTGATGCCGAACAGGAGCACCAGCCCGATGCACGCCGCGAACGCCAGCGGCTGCCTCTGTCCCATCGCTGTGGCCACGCCTGGCAGCGCGACGAACACGAGGCTGGCGACGATGCCGCTGAGCAGCAGGTACGGCGTGCGCCGCATCCCCAGGATCGGGCGGCGGTCTGCGATGCGCCCCATAATGACCTGGAATGGCGAGAGAAAGTGGTGCAGGCCGATCAGGGTGGTGATCAGGACGGCGGCGATGCCCAGCTCGACGATTGCGATCCGGTTGAAGTTGCTCGTCAGCAGTGCGAACATCCATCCAACGCCCAGCTTGGGCAGCGCCAGCCGAAAATTGCGGAGTGAGTTGCGGAGAAATGACCTGAAAACCATAGCCTGCTCGCTTTCCAGTAGTATCTACTCTGCACTACAGCGCCATGAGTGAAAATGAAGGTGAGGTCGCGCCAGCGCTGGCTTGTTCGTGTTTGTAGTTCAGAGTGCGTAGTTGCAGTATAGCACCGGAGATCGCGCCTTCAACATCTTTTTGATGAACAAGCACTACATCTTTCCTCCACAAATACTGTATATTCGCCCATATTTTTTACTATTTCGTGAGGCGTTGCAAGCGCTTTGCGCCTTTTGTGCATATTCTTGCGCACTTGCAATACTTTGCACATATTCTGCCAATCTCTCGCTGCCGCCCGCGCCGTGGTATAGTTTGCTGAAAGGAGCCAGCCGTGAATAAACCCATCGCCGCAACCGAGCGCCTCCACTACACCGACGCCTACCGCCACACGTTCTCAGCGCGCGCTGTGGCCCAGCGCACCCACGGCGATACGCCGCAGATCGCGCTGGACCGCACCGTGTTCTACGCTGAGGGCGGCGGCCAACCCGCCGACTACGGCACCATTGATGGCGTAGCCGTGACCGATGTCCAGGTCGATGATGCCGGAATCGTCTGGCACGCGCTCGCCGCCCCGCTCGCCGCCGACGCCGTGGCCGATCCCGCGACTATCAGTGGCAGCATCGATTGGCCGCGCCGCTTCGATCATATGCAGCAGCACCTCGGGCAGCACCTGCTCTCGGCGGTCTTCGCCGACCGCTACGGGCTCGCCACGCGCAGCTTCCACCTCGGCGCGCGCAGTGCCACCATCGATCTCGCCGCAGCCTCGCTGGACGCGGCGCAGCTCGAAGCCGCCGAGCTGGCAGTCAATTCGCTGATCTGGGAGGACCGGCCGGTCGTGGCGCGCTTCGTGACCCCGGACGAGCTGGCCGACCTGCCGCTGCGCAAGCCGCCGACGGTCACAGACAACATCCGCGTGGTCAGCGTTGAGGGCGTTGACTACTCGGCCTGCGGCGGCACCCACCCCACCACCACCGGCGGCGTTGGCGCGCTGCATATCAGGCGCTGGGAGAAGAGCTCGTCAGGCGCGCGCGTCGAGTTTCTCTGCGGCGGCCGCGCCGTGGCCGACTACCGGGCCCGCGATCTGCTGCTGCAGTCCGTCGCCGCCGAGCTGCATGTGGCCCCTGATGCGATCGAGCCAGCGCTGCGCACACTGCGCGAAAACGAGGAGCGAGAGCGCAAGGCGCACGCGCAGACGCTCCTTTCGCTGAGCGAAAAAGAGGCGCTGGTGCTGGCCGCGAGCGCTGTTCGCCTCAGCGTCGCGCCGGTGGTGAGCGTTCTGCTGCACGACCGCGACGCGGCATATGGCAAACAGCTGGCCGTGGCGGTCGCGGCGCGTGGGTGCGTCGCCCTTGTGGCTGTCGCCTGCGGTAAATCCCAGCTGATCGTCGCGCGCGGCGATGGCCTGGCTGTGGACGCTGCGGCGCTGCTGCGGCAGACGATCGCGCCGTTTGGTGGGCGCGGCGGTGGCACGGCGGCGCTGGCGCAGGGCGGCGTGCCAGAAGCCGCGCAGCTCGAAGCGGCGCTGGCCGCAGCCCGCGAGATCCTCGCCGCCGGCTAGCCAACGCGATGTATGCGGGCGCAGCCAACGCGGGGGTTTGGGGCGCACCAACACGGGGGTTTGGGGGCGCAGCCCCCGAAACAATTGTATATTGAGGAGTCTTATGAATATCGTCGAGTACGTCGACGACAACGCCGCCCGGTTTCTCGCCGAGCTGTCCGAGCTGATCGCCATCCCCAGCATCTCCACGCTGCCAGAGCACGCGCCGGACGTCGCCGCCGCAGCCGTGTGGCTCGCCGCGCAGCTGCGCGAGCGCTGCGGCCTCGCCGTCGCCGAGGTCATCGAGACCCACGGCCACCCGCTGGTCTACGGCGAGTGGCTCGGCGCGCCAGGCAAGCTGACGGTGCTGATCTACGGCCACTACGATGTCCAGCCCGTCGACCCGCTGGAGCTGTGGCGCACCCCGCCGTTCAGCCCGACGGTGGTGGGCGAGAGCCTGTACGGCCGCGGCGCGTCTGATGACAAAGGCCCGACGTTTGCGGCGCTCAAGGCGCTTGAGGCGCTGCTGGTGGTGCGCGGCGCGCTGCCGGTCAATGTCAAAGTGCTGTTGGAGGGCGAGGAGGAGAGCGGCGGCGAGAGCATCGCGGCCTACGTCCGCGCCAACCCGGCACGCCTCGCCGCCGACTGCGCGCTGATCCTGGACACCGGCATGCTGGACAAAGGTGTGCCGACCATGAGCTACGCGCTGCGCGGCATCGAGTACTGTGAGATCGTGGCGCGCGGCGCTGACCACGATCTGCACTCGGGGGTCTACGGCGGCATCGCGCCCAACCCGATCCAGGCGCTATGCTGGCTGCTGGCCGAGATCAAGGGCCGCGACGGCCGGATCGATATCCCGGGGCTGTACGAGCAGATGCGCCCGCTGACCGCGCAGGAGGTCGCCGGGATCGACGCGCTCGAAGCTTTTGCCGCGCCACACCTGGCCAGCGCCGCCGGGCTCAGCGCGCTGCCAGGCGAAGCTGGCTACGGCGCGGTGATGCGCAGCACCGCCCGCCCGACGTTCGAGGTCCACGGGATCCGCGGCGGCTTTGTGGGCGAGGGGGCCAAGACCGTCATCCCGGCCGAGGCGCTCGCCAAAGTCAGTATGCGGCTGGTGGCCGACCAGACGGCGGCCGGCGCACTCGCGCTGCTGCGGGCGCGGGTGGCGGCATGCGCCGTCGATGGTATCAGCTTTGAGGTGCGCGACCTGCACGGCGGCGACCCGGTCAGTTTCTCGCTCGAAGCGTCGGCGCTGCGCCACGCTGCGGCCGCGCTCGAGGCCGAGTTCGGCCGGCCGGTGGCGATCGTGCGCGAGGGCGGCTCGATCCCGATCGCCACGCTGTTCGTCACAGCGCTCGGGCTGCCAGCCGCCATGTTCGGCTTCGGCCTGGTGGACGACAACGTCCATGCGCCGAACGAGAAGCTCCACCTTCCCAATTTCTCACACGCCATCCGCGCCGTCGCTGGCTTCCTGGATCGCCTCGGCGGGTAGGTCGGCAGCTGTACCACAGCCAGCAGCCAGGTAGGTGCGAGCAATCCTACCCTGTTCTGTCTTAACGTCCGGTGTGGGGAAATGGCACGCTTGTGAAACGAACATATTTGTAATAGACTGCGTATCGTAGCGATAGACGGCACAATTGGCGCGTCGTCGCGAGGCGATAACCAGATAGATGGAGAAGACTATGAAGGCAGTGCAGTTTGCTGAGTATGGCGGCCCCGAGGTGCTCCAGCTCGTTCATATCGACCCGCCGCACCCCCGTCCAGGCCAGGTGCGAATCGCGGTGCGCGCAGCCGGCGTCAACGGAATCGACTGGAAGGTTCGAAGCGGCGTTATGCGCGAGCAGATGCCGCTCCCGCTGCCGGCCGGCACCGGCATGGACGCGGCCGGCGTGGTGGACGAGATCGGCGACGGCGTGACCGGCGTGGCTATTGGCGATGCGGTGTTCGGCACTGGGTCGGCGACGTTCGCGACGCACGCGGTGCTGTCGAGCTGGGCGTCGATCCCTGACGGGCTCTCGTTCACCGAGGCCGCCGGCTACCCGATCCCGGTCGAGACCGCCATCCGGATCTTGAACCAGGTCGGCGTGCAGCCAGGGCAGACGCTGCTGGTCAGCGGCGCGGCCGGCGGCGTCGGCTCGGCGGTGGTGCAGATCGCGCGGCAGCGCGGCATCACCGTCATCGGCACCGCCAGCGAGCGCAACCATGCGTATCTCCGCTCGCTCGGCGCGACCGCCACCACCTACGGCCCCGGCCTCGTCGATCGGGTGCGCGCCATCGCCCCGCACGGTATCGACGCGGCGCTCGATATCGCTGGCTCTGGCGTGATCCCCGAGCTGATTGAGCTCACCGGCACTCCCGCCAGGGTGCTGTCGATCGCTGATTTCAGCGCCCCATCGCATGGCGCGCAGGTGTCATCGGTCTCGGTCGATCCTGCCGCCGCGTTCGCCGAGGTGGCGCGGCTGTATACCCAGGGCGGGTTCCACCTCCCTGTGGAGAAGACCTTCTCGCTTGAGCAGGCGGCCGAGGCGCAGCGGGCGAGCGCGGATGGGCACGTCGCCGGTCGGCTGGTGGTGGTCATCTCGTAGCGAGGGTTTGGGGGCGCAGCCCCCCAGAATCTCCCTTTCTTCCCACATACAACTCATCCAGTATGCGGTGGCCGGGTGCGGCGGCTCGGTATCTGTGCTTATCTGTGCCTGTCTGTGGATAGGCAGTTCGATCGTTGCGAAGTATCGGGAAATAATCAATCGTCAATTGTCAATGTACCCGCTCGCCCTCGATCACATTTTCCTCGCGCACCCGTAGCTGCTGGACGCTCCACAGCAGTAGCGCCGTCGCCCCGGCCTCGTCCAGGTTGCCGATCAGCGGCAGATTGTCTGGGATCAGCTCAAGAAAGCCTGCCGTCGGATTGAGCAGATAAATAATGCCGAGAATGATGCCCAGCACCGCCCCGATCTTGCGCAGCCGTGGGTTGTTCATGGTCGTCCTTTCGTCTAATGCTATCGCAATCCTACTGAAGTAGGAAAAATCGCGGAGGCTGCGCCCCCAAATCCCCGTGGTGTGCTTCGCGATTACAACCCCTGTAGGATTGCTCTATGACGTGGCGCGGCGCTGTTGCAATGCTCCCGGAAAGCGAGAAGACGATGTGACACCAGCTCTTCGCCACTATCTCAGCGCTGCTGCTGCTGATTGCAGGTTGTGTGCCACCTACGGCGCTGGCCAGCGAGATCGCCATCGCCCCGGCGCAGCCGTGGATCGCCAACGGCCCGGTCACCTCCAGCGCCCGCGCCGGCGACACCGCCTACATCCACGGCGGCCGCTGCCAAAGGGTGGTGGTCCTCTATCGGGCCGCTCACCGGGTACAGCGCCGTCGTCGATCTGCGCAGCGGCGCGCCACTTCCGTACTCTACATGTCCCCTGATCGTCTGGTTCCCTCGTTCTTTGGATTCCCTGCTCACGAAGACACTCGGTACAGCAGATCGGCGTGGGTGATGATCCCAAGCGGCGTTTCGCGCGACGTGCCGCTGTGGGTCACCAGACAGGCGACGACCTCCTGACGGCCGAGCAGCGTCACCAGCTCATCGCGGCTCGTGCTCGGCAGCACCGTGACGAACGTCGCCCGCGCGTCGGGCGGCAGCGCATCGGCGACGCGACTGCGGTGCGCGGCGATGGCACCGAGCAGGTCGCGCTCAGTTAGCACTCCGACGATCTGCGGCGTCTCATCCAGCACCGGCAGCCGACCGTAGCCGCCGCCCACCATCAGATCGCGCGCCCGCTCGATAGTCGCGCTCGCCGCGACGGTACGAACGCTCTGGCTCATCAGTTGCTCGGCGGTCTCGCCGCCCTCGCGGACGATCGAGTCGACGAACTCCACAAGCTCGGCCGCCAGCTCCGGCGTGGTCTGGAGCCCGTAGGTATGCGCCAGCGCGTTGCGCGCATCGGTGTAGGTCTCGGCGCGGTTCAGCACATCGTCCGGCAGCGCGTCGCGGCCGCGCAGAAACATCGCGTAGCGCCGCAGGCTGCCCTCGTCGGCATAGCCGTAACGCCGCGCCAGCTCCTCAAGATACTCTTCAAGTAGTTTGAGCGCCTGATCGCCGGCGGCGGCCGTGTCGTGGGTCAGCAGCGCCCGCAGCGCCAGCAGCCTCCTGACGAACCCCTCGATCGGCGGCATGCGGTCTGGCTTGCGCATCGGTCTCGGCATAGCGTGCTCCTTTTCCTTTCGGCATTGTAGCATCGAATACGAGCGCAAGATCGCTATGGCCGCCCGACGTCCTATCCTGTACGATCGGGCGGTATGATCGTGTACGCTCCGCCTCTGCCGCAGGCCGTCAAAAGGAGACCCCAATGACCCACTCATTCCGCTTTGGTGTGATCAACGAGACGATGGATGCGCCGCAGCCCTGGCTGAGCCGCGTCAGGCGCGTCGAGGCGCTCGGCTACAGCACCTTCCTGCTGCGCGACCACCTGGTGCCAGATTACTTCGGCGACCAGTACGCCCCGCTGCCGGCGCTGATGGCCGCCGCTATGGCCACCACGTCGCTGCACGTCGGCACGATGGTGGTGGACAACGATTTTCACCACCCGGCGCTGCTGGCCAAACAGGTCGCCACCCTCGATGTGCTCTCCGGCGGACGCTTCGAGCTCGGCATCGGCGCCGGCTGGCTGCGCAGCGAGTACGAGCGCGCCGGCATCCCATTCGACGCGAACGGCGTGCGGATCGGCCGGCTGGAGGAGGCGATTGTGGTGCTCAAGGGGCTGTGGGGCGGCGGGCCGTTCAGCTTCGCCGGTGCCCACTACCAGATCGAAGGGCTGACCGGCGTCCCAGTGCCGCAGCGCCGTCCACGCCTGCTTATTGGCGGCGGCCACCGGCGCATGCTGACCATCGCCGGGCGCGAGGCCGACAGCGTGGGCATCCTGACCTCCAGCGTCGCCGATGGTACGCTGCGCACCGACCCGGCGCAACTGCTGCCCGAGGCGGTGGCTGAGAAGGTGGGATGGGTGCGCGCTGGGGCCGAGTCGCGCGCCGATGACATTGAGCTGAGCCTGATCCCGACCGTCGTCCTCGCCGAGGATCGCAGCGGCGCCACCGAGGCGCTGATCGCACGGCGCGGCTGGCATGGCATCGCCGCCGAGCAGGTCTGGGCCATGCCATCGGTGCTGATCGGCGATGTGGCGCAGATCATCGCTGACCTCCACGATCGCCGCGCGCGCTACGGTTTCTCGTACTACATCGTCGGCGACGACCAACTCGAAGCCTTCGCCCCAGTCGTCGCGGCCTGCGCCAGGCAGTAGCGGCGACGTGGGCTAGGGGCGGGAGATGGCGCTAGGGGCGGGAGATGGCGCGATGGAAAACGATCTACAGCCAATTCAGGCAATGGCGCAACATGCAAGTAGCCAATCCGATCCGGGTGGAGTTGGGCAGTTGGCTTAGTGACCTCACGGTTATAGCTACCGCTCGCAATAGCGGTATTGCCTTCGGGGATCGCAAAAAAGCTGTGTGCTTCACCCAGTTGGGTCAGCACCCAGCGTATGGTGTCGTATGTGTCGGCTGCATGCTGGGCGTGTGCCGCATGCTGTGTGGCAGCCGCGCGGATAGTCGACCAGTCGAGGCGCTGGCGGTGGAGCGCATGCTGTTCAATGATCGTGAGCGCGGTTGCGAGGTACATCTGTGCATGTGAAAGCATATACAACTCGCTTCAGAAGCTACGGATGCACACAAGTAGAGCATGCCGAGAGGCAGTAACGGAAGCGGCCCAACGGCCAGCGTTCTGCCGCCGCAAGCGCCCTTAGAAACGCTCAAAATCGCCGCGATT
>JAYUUK010000513.1:0-21543 GCA_043754595.1 Roseiflexaceae bacterium
CTGGCGCGCGCATCGCCCGGCCAAGAAATGTCGTCGAACAGTCGACCTCGGCGAGATCGAGCTCTGGCAACGCCTCGTGCGGCAGACGGTAGGTGCCGAACCCGGTCAGCACACCTTTGGCCGCCACATCCTCATCGAGCACGATCCGCACATGTTCGAGCTTGCGGCTCGCTGTATCATCGCCATCGATCATCCGACCATCCAAGCTTTTTCAAATTGGTCGCCTAACGACGCGCCGGTCGCGCAGCCGGTATGATACCACGGCTAGCGCTGCCACCACCAGATCGCCAGCGCGACTGCAGCCAACCATAGCGCGACGATCGCCGCCGCCCCAAGGATGCTCGCTGGTGCGCGGCGCTCAGGCTCCGCCGCAGCGCGCTCGCGGCACTCTGTCAGCACGGCGGCTGGGATCAGACGCACCACCAGCGCCAGCCCGATCGGCACCAGCAGCAGATCGTCGAGCAGCCCGAGCACCGGAATAAAATCGGGGATGAGATCGATCGGGCTGAGCGCATACGCCAGCACCGCGCCGGCCGCCAGCCGCGCATACCACGGGGTGTTGGGGTGCCGCGCCGCAAACCAAAGCACGGCGATCTCGCGCTTGAGCCCGCGCGCCCATCCCCGCAGCGTTGTCATTGTGCCCATGCCGCTCCTTATACTGGCGCAAAATGGCCGAAGATCGTGCGATCTTCGGCCATCGAACGCTCGATTACCTATCCTGCCCC
Organism: Roseiflexaceae bacterium; assembly: GCA_043754595.1. Lineage (GTDB taxonomy): Bacteria > Chloroflexota > Chloroflexia > Chloroflexales > Roseiflexaceae > JAYUUK01. Next base: position 726 of record JAYUUK010000513.1, read on the forward strand.
TATGCCTCGCCGTAAGCGTACTTGCGCCACGTCGCATCGCGCTCCAGCTCGCCGAGCAGCGCGAACGCCACGTACTGCGGCTGCTTCGGCCGGCTCAGCAGCGGCATGCTCGCCTCGTCCGGCGTCCGCCCGCCCTTGCGGTGGTTGCACTCGCGGCACGCCGTCGTCACGTTGTCCCACGTGGTGAGACCGCCGCGCGATCGTGGCATCACGTGATCGACCGTCAGATGCACCCGCCCGGGCTGCTCGCCGCAGTATTGACACGTCTCGCGGTCTCGCGCGATCACGCCCCGCCGCGAGCACGGCAGCCGCATCCGGCGCGGGATCTTGATGTATGTCATCAGGCGGATCACTGAGGGGACGGTTATGGAGAAGTTGCGCGCCCGCAGCAATTGCTCGGCCGCCTCGACGACCTCAGCTTTGTCTTGCAGCAGCAGCACGATAGCGCGCCGGATGGAGATTAATTGCAGCGGCTCGTAGCTCGCGTTGAGAACCAGTACTCGTTGCCCCAAGCGTACTCCCCCTTCCACATGCTGCAATCAAGACGATCAGCGGGGGAGTTGTTCACTCAGCGCCCGCTACGTATCACATCGGCGGCGCTAGTGGGGAGCAGCACACAGCTCCCTATGGCAATACTACGTTGCCGCTCGCTGCGTAGCCGTCGCTCGGCCAGCCTGACCCCACGCCTCATTGTGTGCGCACATCGCACGCACCCCGCACACGAGTGGTGTGAGCGGAGCGATGAGGCGTGATTGTTTGAGCGGTATGTCACGACAGAGAGGCCTTTCGCAGTCGTATTAAGTGGCGTGGAGCCACAAAATGTTTGTATAGAGTGTACACCATCTGTTCTCATGGTGTCAACCGTCTCGCGATGTATTTGTACGACAATCGCCCGCTGGACCCGAAGTTTTTCGAACATCGAGTACAATGTGCCTGAGCAGAATTTGAACGTAGAGGAGCTATTATGCAACGTTCCGTCATCGTCACCGACGCCGCCCCGGCCGCCATCGGCCCCTACTCGCAGGCCGTCGTCCTCGGCGATCTGGTTTTTTGTTCTGGGCAGATCCCGCTCACGCCGGCCGGAGTGGTCGTCGATGGCGATATCACCGCGCAGACACAGCAGGTGCTCGTCAATCTCAAGGCGCTGCTTGAGGCGTCCGGCGCATCGCTCGGCAGCGTCGCCAAGACCACGGTCTTTCTGGCCGATATGAACGAGTTCCAGGCGATGAACGCTGTGTATGGCCAGTACTTCCAGGCCGATCCCCCCGCCCGCAGCACGGTGCAGGTCGCCCGTCTGCCGCGCGATGTCAAGGTTGAGATTGAGGCCGTCGCCCTCCGTCACGCATAGGAGATGCCAATGTTTGCAAACTTTAACCCAGGCGCGCTCGGGATCCGTGCCGGTATGGTCGAGTCGCTCGCGCTCGCAATGTCGGGCGGGTGGGCTGGCATGGATCTGCCGGTCGCCGAGGCGCTCGATCTTGGCGTCGCGGCCACATCGGCGGCCTTCTCCAAGCACGCCATCACCCCTGGCGGCTGGGGGCTGCCGCTGGACTGGCGCGCGCCGTACGATTCCGCCGCGCTGGCGAACCTTGGCCGTCAGGCGGAGCTAGCCGCCGCGCTCGGCTGCACCAGGGCATACACCTGGGTCATGCCTTGCTCGGACGAGCTGCCATTCCGCGAGAACTTCGCCTACCACGTGTCACAGCTCCAGCCGGTCGCCGGCGTGCTGGCCGAGCACGGATGTCGCCTCGGGCTGGAATTTATTGGGCCGCTTTCAACTCGCCAGAGCAAGCGCTACGGCTTCGTCTCGACGATCGACGGCATGCTCAGCCTGGCGCAGGCGGTCGGCCCGAACGTCGGTCTGCTGATGGACTGCTGGCACTGGCACGCCAGGCTTGGGGCAATCTCCGAGATCCGCGGCCTGCGCGCCGATGATGTGGTCTTCGTCCATATCAACGATGTGCCGAGCGGAGCGGATATCGCCACTATGCCGGATACCGTCCGTGCGCTTCCGCTCGCTACTGGCACCATCGATATCGGCGGCTTCCTCGGCGCGCTCGCCGCCATCGGCTACGATGGCCCGGTCACGCCCGAGCCGTTCGATGTCAGCCTCGCCGCGCTCCCCGCCGCCGATGTCTCGGCGCAGGCGGCGCAGGCCACGCGGGCTGCGATCGCCGCCGGACGCGCCTAGGATGATTGCATCTTCAATGCTGCGCACACGGCAGCGGATGATGCAATTGCCCTGCGAGCGCGCCGGATAGCTCTTTACGTTGGCTGGGTTTGGGCGTATACTCATACTATCGAGCCACGCAGAGACGTTGCAATGGAGATGCTGTATGCGATTGATCCGCCGTACTTCTGAGCGTACCCAGGATGTCACGACGACATCGCGTCGCATTCTCATCGCCGACGATGACCCGTCGATCGCGACGCTCATCCAGGTCACGCTCAAAGACCCGAACTACGAGATCGTCGCCGTCAAGAACGGTCTTGAGGCGCTCAAACAGTTCGAGAGCGTCAAATTTGATGTCGTCATCCTCGACGTGATGATGCCGTACGTCGATGGCTTCGAGGCCTGCCAGCGGATCCGCGAGCGCTCCGATGTGCCGATCGTGATGCTAACATCGCGCGATGGCACCGAGGATATCGTTCACGGCTTCGAGCTCGGCGCCGATGACTATATCACCAAGCCGTTCAAAACTGCCGAGCTGATGGCGCGCGTCGAGTCGATCCTCCGCCGCGTCGAGGGCTACAAGCATCGCTCGGCCCCGCCCATGGTCCGCGTCGGCGATCTCGAGATCGACGAGCCGCGCCATCGGGTGATCGTACGCGGTCAGGAGGTCAACCTCACGCCCATGGAGTTCGAGCTGCTCTACTTCCTCGCCGCCAACGCTGGCCATGTCTTCGACCGCGAGACGCTCTTCAAAGAGGTCTGGGGCTACGACTACGTCGGTGAGACCAACCTTGTGGATGTCTGCGTCAGGCGCCTGCGCGAGAAGGTCGAGGTCGAGCCATCGCGCCCGCGTATCATCCTGACGGTCCGCGGCGTCGGCTATAAGCTCGCCGATGGGTGATGTTACTCTGCATGATGCACACATGGGGCCGGGCAATCCATTGCCCGGTCCCGTGTCGTCGTTGCGCATTGCATCTGGCCGCGCCGCATCAGTGCATTTTCACGCTCCAGGGTCTACATTGCGTGAACGTGTATCGACAGCACGCTGCGGCGTTCGGCAATCGTCAATTGTCAATGCATTTTAAGGAGTGATCGAAGCCGCCATCGTGGTCCCATCGCTCACAAGCTCGACGATCGCAAACTTCCCGGCGGTCACGGTGATTTTTTCGACCCACAGCGGTGTGGCGGCGGCGATCTTGACGGTGTAGACGCCCGGCGGCAGGCTCGTGATCTCATCGCCCACGCCCCCGGAGCCGATCGCGCTGCCGTTCTGGTCGAAGATCTCATAGCTCACTGACACCGCCTTGTCGAGCGCCTGCGCGAGCTCGCTGTCGCTCTGCGCATCGTAGTAGCTCCCGCCGCCGTTCTTGGCGATCTGCTGCAGCCGTGTCCGCCACTCCTCCTGCTCGATGTTGAATCCGACCACCGAGACACGAACGTTCGGGTAGCGCTCGCGAAGCGCGGTGGCGGCGGCGGCCGGGTCGCCATCGCATGTCTCATCGCCATCGCTCACCAGCAGCACGAGCCCATCGCCGCTGACGCCGGCAAAAGTCTCGGCCGACTGAGCGATCGCTGCGGCCATCGGTGTCTTGGCGCGCGACTGTGGTCTGATCGCGTCGATCTGCGCGATCAGACCCGCCTTGTCCAGCGCGCCGAGCGGTACAACCTGTTCGATATCGCTGCAGTCGTTGGATCTGCGATTTCCGTAGGTGCGCAGCGCGACGTTGGTGTCGCTCGGCAACCCATTGACAAGCGAGGTGAGCGCAGTGTGGGCGATATCGATCTTCTGCTGTGTGCCGATAGTCCCCAGCATGCTGCCAGATGCATCGAGTATCACCTCGACATTGCTCGACCGCTGCATCAGCTTGTTTCCATGCGCCATCCGCACCATCAGTCCACCCGTCCCTGGGACGGGTGTGGGAAGCGGCGCGGCGGTTGGTGCAGCCGTCGGCGCAACGGTGGGGAGAGTCGTCGGCGCGGCGGCTGGTGCAGCGGTCGGCGCGGCGGTTGGTGCTGCTGTGGGGAGAGTCGTCGGCACGGTGGGGAGCGCCGTTGCCACAGCGGCGAGCTGCGCCGATTGGCCGCGCCAGACTGCGACAGCACCGCCAACTGTGACGAGCAGCGCCGCGAGCGCGCCGATGAGGATCGGCGCGCGGTAGCTACGCCTGCGCGGCGGCAGCACGCCGCTCGGCATCGAGGCGCGCTCAAATTCGCTTTTGAGATCGGCGTCGGCGAGCAGCGTCGCGACCTCCGGGTAGGCGCTGCTGACCTGCTGGAGCATGGAGAAGCCGGCAGCTGCCTCGCGCCAGCGCGCAGCCCGGAAGTGCTGTATCGCCTCGTGGTAGATCCGCTCGCTCTCGACAGTCTTCGTACTATTCACACAAACCTCGCTCGGCACATCGTTGTGCGTGGTCGGCGCGATCGCGAGTCAGTAGGCTCTCGCGATCGCGCCGGATGCTAGTTTCGCCCTGCGCCGATCCCCTGGCCGAAAATCTGTGGTGGGAGCGAGATGTTCTGCTCTTGCAGCTTCTCCATAAATCGCGGCCGCAGCCCAGTGGGAACCAGCCGGCCGACGATCTTGCCCTCGCGCATACCCTGGTGCTGGAACACAAAGATCTCAGACATCGAGATTACCTCATTCTCCATGCCGGCGATCTCAGAGATGGCGGTGATGCGCCGCGAGCCATCCTGCATGCGTTCAAGCTGCACGATGATGTGGATCGCCGATGCGATCTGCTCGCGAATGGCGCGCAGGGGCAGATCCATGCCGGCCATCATCACCATGGTCTCCATACGGCGCAGCGCATCGCGCGGAGTGTTGGCGTGCAGCGTGGTCATCGAGCCATCGTGGCCGGTGTTCATCGCCTGCAACATATCCAACGTCTCGCCCGAGCGACACTCGCCGACCACGATCCGGTCCGGCCGCATACGCAGCGAGTTGATCACCAGATCGCGCATCGAGACCTCGCCGCGCCCCTCGACGTTTGACGGCCGCGACTCAAGCGTCACGACGTGGCGCTGCTGTAGCTGCAGCTCGGCGGCGTTCTCGATCGTGATGATTCGGTCGCTCTCAGGGATGAACGATGAAAGCACATTGAGCATCGTCGTTTTACCCGTGCCGGTGCCGCCCGAGACGATACAGTTGAGATGACCGACCACACATGCCCGCAGAAACTCCATGCCCTCCGGCGAGACCGAGCCGCGGGTCACAAGATCTTGCGCCTTAAGCGGGGTGCGAGAGAACTTGCGGATCGTCAGCGTGCTGCCGTTGACGGCGAGCGGTGGGATGATCGCGTTGACGCGGCTGCCGTCAGGAAGGCGCGCGTCAACCATCGGCGTCGTTTCGTCACAGCGCCGTCCGAGCGGCGAGATTATCCGATCGATAATGCGTCTGACATGATCTTCATCGGTGAAGTGCGAGTCGGTCTCGCTGAGCCGCCCGCCGCGCTCGACCCAGATCGAACTCGGACCGTTGACCATGATCTCGCTGACGCTCTCGTCGGCGAGAAACTCTTCCAGCGGCCCGAGCCCGAGCAGCTCGGACTGGGCCAGACGGATCAGCCGAGTGCGCTCGCGATCGGGCAGCACGCGCCCGCTACGATCGAGCTCGTCGGTGACCATCACAGTGATCCGCCTGGCATAATACTCTGGGTCGCGGCGATTGAGGCCAGCATCGGACTCAGAGACGAGCTTTGCTTGGATGCTTTCGATTAGCTGTCGGTCTTCCATGGCGATAGAGCCGGGCACCGCGATACCCTGATGGATCTGTGGCTGCCCGGCCATCGGCTGCGCAGCGTCCGCCGGTCGGCTCGCCGTCACCGATGGGCGTGGTTCGTTCGAAAATCGGTCGGCGGCCGGTTCGTACTCGCGGCCGGGGCGAGAGACGCGTAGACGAGGCATAATTATCGCTCCTTGGTAGTCCAGAGTTTGCGCGCTCGATCGATTTAGGACTCGCCGCGTACCATTTTAAGTAGGCTGCGTTTGGGCTGCGCTGGAGTGCTGGCTGGCTGCTCTTTGCTGCGCCCCGCCTTAATGCTGTTATTGATCAGCGAGATAGTCGCGACGTCGTCGCCCGAAATGTAGGCGGCGAGCTTGAGCAGGCTCTGCGCAACCCAGCTCTGTGGGTGCGATGCCACTACTGGAATGCCGCGGTTGACGCTATGGGTCACAAACTGGCCCTCGCTGGGGATATTCGCCCCCACCGGATGGCGCAGATGCTTTTGCACATCCTGCAGCGCGATGCCGTTGACGCTCGGGAAGCGGTTGAGCACCAGCGTGATGCGCCCGCGGCTCATCTCCTGCTGCTCGATATACTCAAGAAAGTGTTTTGTGTTTTTGAGCGCCGGCACTTCGGGTGTGGTCACGACGAGCACTTCGTCGGCCTGCCGCAGCAGTGTCTCGGTCACTTCGTCGAGGAATGACCATGTGTCGCAGACAACATAGTTGTTACGGTCGAGCAGCGCATCGAGTATCGCGACAATTTCATCGCCCGTCACATCCCCGGCCACGTCGGGCGTGTTTGGAGCGAGCAAGATCTGAATGCCCGAGCTGTGCGGCTGGAGCACCGAGTTCAGCACGGTGTCGTCGAGCTCGTCGATGTGGAGCAGGAGATCTTGGAGCGTATGCCGCGACCAGGTGTTGAGCTGCACGCCGACATCGCCGAACTGCAGGCCGAAGTCCGCCAGGACCACGCGCCCCCCGCCGATCTGACGTAGTGCCACAGCCAGGTTGGTGGCGATCATCGTGGTGCCGACGCCACCTTTTGGTGCGGTCAGGACGATCAGTTTCCCGCGCGAGCGCGGATAGCTCCCATTACTATCCGGTACGAGCGCGCGCGAGCGGCGGTCCTGCTCGGTCGCGAGCATCGAGCGAATCGTCGTCATCAGCTCGGCATGGCCGATCGGGCGGCTTATGACATCGCGCGCCCCGACTGCGACAAGCTTGCGCAGTGTGACAACGTCTGCGTGTGCGGCAATGGCGAGACAGAGTGTCGTGGGGACGCTGGTGAAAATCTGGCGAATGGCCGACTCGGTCTGCTCCAGATCGCGATCGACAATGACCAGGTCCGGCCGGGTCTGCTGTACCAGGCTGACGCCCGCCGCCAATCCGCCGACTCGCTCGACAACCTCAATATCGTTCTCGCGGACGAGGCGATTAATCCACTCCTGATCGAGCTTGTCGGGAGAAGTGATGACAACAACACGTACTGCTTTGGCGCTCACCGGAGTGTCCTTTCTCGGTCGGTGTCTGGCGCGTCGAATGGCTGACGGCCTCGGCCTGTTCATATGCTCTTTGTTCCACGAGAAGACGATATCATGGTCATGTTGCAGACCTATTACCAAAGGTAACACTCGATAACATTTCTGTAACCTTTTGCTCCATTCACAGGCTCGCGCGTGGTATGGTATGATACATGATAGTAAAAAGCCCAGACTCTCACAAATCTGTAACGCTATTTACCAGAAACTGGGATGCAGTGCTTCGTTGGGCGCGTGACCGATCGCATAGTTGGTATGAGTCATCGGGTATGATAAGCATGTTCGGCTCGCGATGGCCGAATGAGCGCCCGCTGCACCCATGTATCTGTATCAAACGCGGTCGCTGTGGCGAGGAACACTGAGGAATACTGATGTGAGGACGAGTAGAGCTCATCAATGAAGAAACACGTTCGTATCTTGAGCTATCGCTCTTTTTGCTGGCTTGTCGCAGCGAGTTCGCTGTGTCTTGCTATTGGGTTTCAGCCGTTCCTGCTGACCTCGGTTGTCGCGGCGACGTTCGGAAGCGAGCGCGAGCTACCGGTCGGTGGCCTCGGTCTGAGCGGCGTTGGAGCCGGCGCAACCCTGGCGGCAGAAGATAACAGAGTTGTGTTCAGTGCGCCATACGCTGCGAGCCGCGCCGGCAGCGTCTACAGCACTATGTTCGCTGGCGGCGCATGGTCGGGACCGCAGCAGTTGCCGATCGCGTCGGTCGCGGGCGATGAGACCGGCTCGTCGATAGCGATGAGCGGCAATGTCGCTGCGATCGGGGCGCAATATGCCAATGGCACCGGTCTTGTCTCGCTCTTCACGTATGACTCGGCCACCCAGACGTGGTCGCCCCTCGCCAGTTCCTCGTTGGCCCCACCTGCCACCTCGGCGCGGTTCGGCGCGGCGGTCGCTGTCGTCGGCGATCGGATCATTATTGGTGCGCCTGGCGAGAGCGAAGATATCGCCGGGCAGACAGCCGTCGCCCGCGGCGCAGCCTATATCTATGCGCGCGATGCCACGACTGGGAGTTGGTCGCTCGAGCAGCGTATGCCGCTTCCAAGTTCGCTGCCGCTCGCTGGCGCTCGCTTTGGATCCAGTATCGCCTTCGATGGCACCACGCTGGTGGTCGGCGCTCCAACCCGAAGCACGGCTACCGCGCTGCTCGTCGGGTCGGCATATATCTTTCGGCGAACGGGCTCGGGAGCGACTCCGTGGCAGCTCGAACAGGCGCTCGATGCACCAGTGGAGCGGCGCGCCGCTTTTGGTTCATCGCTTGGGGTCAGCGGCGATATCGTCTTAGTGGGTGCGCCGCTCGACGATCCGCTGACCGGCGATCGCGGCGGCGTCTACACCTACCGCTATGACCCGACGCAGTCGAGCGGGGGGCGCTGGGTGTGGCAGCCAGGGGCGCTGACGATCGCTGGTATTCCTAGCGGCGCACGGTTTGGTGCCACGTTGCTGTACCGTGGCAATCAGCTGATCGTTGGTGCCCCCGCCGAGACGATCGGGACGATCGTCCAGGCTGGCGCGGTCTATGCGTTCGATGCGCTCGGCACAGGCTGGAGCGCCCCAGACCGGCTGCAAGCTGCAACGCCAGCCACACAGGCGGCGTATGGCACAAGCCTTGGTCTTGGCGAAATTGGGCTGATCGTCGGCGCACCAGGCACGAGCGCATCGGCGGGGCACATCTACGCCTACCCATATGGGCAAGCCCCGGTCATTACAAGCGCCCCGATCATCGCTGGTCTGGTGGGCGCGGCCTATAGCTACGATGTCCAAGCCACGGGCAACCCCGCACCGACATTTGTGCTCGACCAGGCACCGATGGGCATGACGATCGATGCCGTCACCGGCGTTATTAGCTGGACGCCAGATACTGCCGGTGGTGTGACGGTGACGATCAGAGCCACCAATGGCATTAACCCCGATGCTATCCAAACGCTGACGATCGATGTTCGCCAGCCAACGACGGCGACGGCGACCGACACAGCCACGGCGACGGCGACCGACACAGCCACGGTGACGACGACCACCACGGCTACGGCGACAGGAATACCGACCACTACGGCTACGGCGACAGGAATACCGACGTCGACCGCCATCGCTGGTTCGATCCGTCCGCTGGTCTCGTGCGTCGCGCAGCTATCGAGCACGACGTACCTCGCGCTATTTGGCTACGAGAATGCATCAGGTGCCCCGCAGTCGATCGCGGTCGGTTCGAATAATCGCTTCGACCGCTATACGGCGTTTCTTGGTCAGGATGAGAGCTTCCAGGTCGGCACGTTCTCGCGCGTCTTCGGGGTGGTCTTTGATGGTGCGCCGTTGACCTGGCAGCTCGCGGGGGCGACCGCCACAGCAGATAGCGCGAGCCCAAGCTGTAGCGGTTTTACGTACAGTGGCATATCGCCGATCGTCGAGTGCATCGCTATCAATAGTCGTGGCGGGTACACCGCCAATTTTGGCTACCTCAACTCGAACGCGATCACCATCGCTATTCCGGTCAGCGCGCCGCTCAATTATTTCAATCCAGGGCCGACCGATCGCCGCCAGCCGTCAGTCTTCCGCCCCGGCAGACACACATTCGTCTTCGCGATCGATTTTAATGGCTCGGCGCTCGTCTGGACGCTGAATGGTCGGACGAGCACTGCAAGCGCCAGTGGGCCTGGCTGCTAACAGTGTGACAGACAGCATAATTGCGGGTATGATGACGGCTCGGGTGTTGACCCGAGCCGTTGTTTTTGAGGGCGACATGGTACCTACGCGAACAATTGCGCTCGTTGGGCTGAGCGGGACGGGTAAGTCGAGCGTGGCACGGCTGCTCGCCGATCGGCTTGGGTGGGCGCGCTACGACACCGACGCGCTGATCGTCGAGGAGACAGCGTTGAGCGTCGCTGCGGTGTTTGCCGCCGAGGGCGAGCTCGCCTTTCGCCGCCGCGAGCAATTCGCCCTCGCACGCGCAGCGCATGGAAGCGAGCGCGTCGTGGCGACAGGCGGTGGGATCGTGATGCTCCCCAAGAACCGAGCGCTGCTCGCACAGCTGCTGACATATTGGCTCGATGCGCCGGATGACATCATTATGCGGCGGCTCGCGCAACACGATGAGGATCGGCCGCTGCTGTGCGGCGATGATGTGCTCGGACGGATCGCCGAGCTCCGTCGGCAGCGGCAGTCGCTGTACGCCGAGGTCAGTCGGCTACGAATCGAGACCGATGGCCGCTCCTTGGCCGAGATCTGCGATTGGATCTGCGCCCACGCTGGGCTATGATGTGTCTGCGAGATGGCGGCGCTGCGCGACTGGAGGTCGCGCAGCGTAGTTTGCGGGCGCAATCTCCGAGCATCGTCTGCTTGTTCCATATCCCGCACTGATTCTGCGAAGCATGGAGGATAGCTATGGACGACACACTGCGCGTCGCAACGCCGGGCGGGAGCTACACCATCGCGGTCGCCCCCGGCGCCATCGATCGTTTGCCGCATGAGCTCGCCACGCTCGGGGTGCGCGGGCGGCTGTGGCTGGTGAGCCACGATGCGATCGTGGCGGCGTACGGCGAGCGGATCATAGGGCAGCTGCGCGCCGGCGGCTGGGATGTGCGCAGCCACTGCGTACCGGCCGGCGAGGCGAGCAAAGATCGGGCGACTCTCGATACGCTGCACACCTGGATGATCGGCGGCGGGATTGAGCGCCGCGATGTTGTGTTGGCGCTCGGCGGCGGCGTGATCGGCGACCTGGCGGGTTTCGCGGCGGCGAGTGTGCTGCGCGGCGTCGGCTTCGTCCAGATCCCCACTACGCTGCTGGCAATGGTCGATAGCGCCATCGGCGGCAAGACCGGCATCAACCACCCGCTCGGCAAAAACTTGATCGGCGCGTTTCACCAGCCGCTGCTGGTGCTGGCCGATACTGAGACCCTCGCCACGCTGCCGCCGCGCGAGCTGAGCGCGGGGTGGGCCGAGGCGATCAAGCACGGCGTCATCCGCGACTCTGCGCTGTTCGATGATCTTGAAACGCGAGCGGCGGCTGACATCAGCGCCACCAGCGCTGAGGACCTGGCGGCGCTGGTGCGGCGCGCCGTGCGCGTCAAGGTCGATGTGGTCAATGTGGACGAGCGCGAGACCGGCGAGCGCATGCTGCTCAACTACGGCCATACGCTCGGGCATGCCATCGAAAATGCGGCGGGCTATGGGTCGCTGCTGCACGGCGAGGCGGTCGCCATCGGTATGGATCTAGAAGCCCAGCTCGCGCTGCGGCTCGGCATGGTCGATATGGCGTTCGTTCGGCGGCAGCGCGCAGTCTTACGCAGCTATGGGCTGCCGACGGAACGACCGGCGCAGCTCGCGCCAGAGACGCTACTCGACCTGACGCTGCGCGATAAAAAAGTGCGAGCTGGCAAGGTGCGCTGGGTGCTGCCGACGGCATTTGGCGCGGCTGTGGTACGCGAAGACCTGCCGGAGCACCTTGTGCGCGAGGTGCTGGCAGCTCCGCTCGTTTAGACAGATATTCCTGTTTTAATTGACCGGACGGCGCTTTTCGGGTATACTAAAGTCTCTCGAAAGCGAAGGCTAATGTGATACAGTATTCGGGAGACACGCCATCTCATCGCATTTTGGCCCATCTGCGGCGCAGCGGCGAGGCGAGCATCCGCGAGCTGGAACAGGTGCTGGACGTCAGCACGACGGCGGTGCGCGAGCAGCTGGTGCGGCTCGAGCGGCGCGGGCTGATTGCGGTCCGGCGCGAACGCGGCAGGCCGGGGCGTCCACGGTTAATCTATGCGCTGAGCGAGCGCGGCCACGCGAGCTTCCCCCCCGCCGCTGAGACATTGGCGGTGGCGCTGCTGGAGGCGGTGGCGAGCGATGGCGATTTTCGGCAGGTCGATCGGCTGCTGCTACGCGTGGCCGAGCAGATCGGCGATGGCTACCGAACCGCGATCGACGGGCCGAGCGCTGGCGACCGGGTCGAGCAGCTCGTCGATGCTATCGAGGCGCGCGGCATTCCCGCCGAGAGCGGGTCTGGGCAGCACGAGATCTGGCTGCTCGCGTGTCCGTATCACGCATTTATCGCGCGTCATCCTGAGCTCTGTGCTATGGAGCGGCAGACGTTCGAACGGGCGCTCGATACACAACTGACACTTGAGACCACCGTGCGCGGCGGGCGACGGGTCTGCTGTTTTCGGCAGAGTGGACATAATGATGGAGATGCACGTGAGCAGTGAGCTGGTTATTAAGGATCTGCACGTCAATATTGGCGATAAAGCGATTCTCAAAGGGTTGAATTTGACGGTCAGACCCGGCACGATCCATGCGATCATGGGGCCGAATGGCAGCGGCAAGAGTACGCTGGCCTACACCATCGCCGGTCATCCAAACTATAAAGTGACTGGCGGTGAGATCTGGTATGGCGGGCAAAATATTTTGGATCTTGAGGCCGATGAGCGCGCCAAGCTTGGCTTGTTTCTGGCATTCCAGTATCCAGTTTCGATCCCTGGAGTGACGGTTGCCAACTTCCTGCGAGCGGCGATCAACGCACATCGCTCGGAGGAGGGCAAAGACCCAAAGGCGACGCAGATTCCGATGGCGCAGTTTCGCAAAGACATCCGCGAGAAGATGAGCGGGCTCGGCATCGACGAGGCGTTTGCGCGGCGCTACCTCAACGAGGGCTTCAGCGGCGGCGAGAAGAAGCGGATCGAGATCTTGCAGATGGCGATGCTCAAGCCGAGCATGGCAGTGATGGACGAGACCGACTCGGGGCTGGACATCGACGCGCTCAGAGTGGTCTCGGAGGGCGTCAACACGCTCTACCATGCCAACCCGGAGATGGGCGTACTGGTGATCACTCACTACCAGCGGCTGCTCAACTATATCAAACCGCAGCACGTCTCGGTGGTGATGGACGGACGGGTGGTGCGCGAGGGCGGCGCGGAGTTGGCGCTGGAGCTCGAGGCGAAAGGCTACGATTTCATCCGGGAGGAAGTGGCAAATGCCAGCTAACTCAGCGCCGCTCGGCGAGCTGACCCCCGAGCAGCTTGACGGTGGGCCAGCGTGGCTGACCGACCGCCGCCGGACCGCGCTTAGCTTCTTTCAGCACAGCGAGCGCCCGCTGTGGAAACGCACCGATCTCTCCAAGCTGCCGCTGGCCACGCTGGTGCCGGCGCGCGGAACGGTCTCGCTCGCGTACGGCGAACTGCCGGCCGGCGTGATCGTCAGCACGCTTGCCGAGGCGCTCCAGGCCAACGAGCCGCTGGTGCGGCGTTCGCTCGGCACCGTAGTGGACTCGTTGACCCATAGCTTCACCGCGCTCGGCGCGGCGCTGGCCGACGATGGGGTGTTTATCTACATCCCCAAGGATACGTCCGTCGAGCTTCCGATCCACGCGACGTTTGGCATCCCGGCGGTCGGTACCGTCTGCGGGCTGCACTCGCTCGTGGTGCTGGAGCGCGGCGCGAGCGCGACGTTCATCGAGGATTACGCTGGCGATGATCTGGCTGGGACGGCGCTGGTACTAGCGACCACCGAGCTGTTGCTCGGCGATGGCGCATCGCTCAAGTATGTGCCGGTGCAGCGCTGGGGGCGCGGCGTGGTGCATATCGGCAGCCAGCGCGCGCTCGTCGGCCGCGATGCGAGCCTCGACTGGGCGGCGATCGGGCTGGGCGGCTCACAGCAGCACATCGACGCCGAAACCGCGCTCAGCGGCGACGGCTCGCGGGTGGATTGGGTGGCGGCGACGATCGGTCACGAGCGGCAGCAGCTGTTGACCGCGCCGTGGCTGCGCCATATTGGCGCCAACACCGAAGGCCACATGGACTTCAAGACTGTGGTCAAGGATGCCGCGTACACGACGTTCGATGGCATGATTAAAATTGAGAAGACCAGCAGGGGGACAATCAGCCGGCTCGAAGAGCACGCACTTCACCTTTCGCCAAAGGCGCGCTCGGACAGCATCCCCGGCCTGATGATCGACACCAACGATGTGGCCAAGGCTGGCCACGCCTCGACGAGCGGCGAGGTGGATGACGAGCAGCTGTTCTACATGCGCTCGCGCGGCATCGACCGGACGGCGGCGGTCAATATGATCGTGATGGGTTTCTTCGAGCCAATCCTGGATCGTGTGCCGAGCGAGGCGCTGCGCGAGGCGCTGACCGATGCGATCGCCGCGCGGATCTAGGGCGAAAGACAGCGACGGGTATGGATGATCTCTACCGTGAGCAGCTGCTCGAACACTCGCGCCACCCGCATAATGCGGGGACGCTCGATGCGCCCGACATCTCGCACGAGGAGTACAACCCGCTGTGCGGCGATCGAGTGCGGATCGACCTGCGGATCGTCGACGATATCATCGCCGATGTGCGCTTTGTGGGACGAGGCTGCGCCATCAGCCAGGCCTCGGCCTCGCTGTTGACCGATGCGATATTGGGGATGCCGGTCGAGGCGGCCAAGCGGTTCTCAAAAGATGAGCTGCTCGACCTGATCGGTATCCCGCTCGACCATAACCCGGCGCGGCTCAAATGCGCGCTGCTGAGCCTGAAAACGCTCAAGGCTGGTCTGTATGGCACGGCCGCTGTTGACGAATAAAAGGTTGACGAATAAAAGGAGCTGATCATGACGATGACTGCCGAGACGCTCGAATTTGATACAGCACGCTATGGCTTTCGCGACGAAGAGAACTATGTTTTTAAATCGGGCAAGGGGCTGAGCGAGGGCGTCGTGCGCGAGCTTTCCGCAATGAAGGGCGAGCCGGAGTGGATGCTCAAGCGGCGCTTACAGGCGCTCGAGATCTTCTACAAGAAGCCGACGCCTCTGACCGGCGCGTGGGCTAACCCGGAGCTCGCCGAGCTGGACTACCAGAATATTCACTACTTCGTGCGCGCCGGCGAGAAGCCGCAGACCGACTGGGATGCGGTGCCCGAGGAGATCAAGAACACGTTCGAGCGCCTCGGAATCCCCGAGGCCGAGCGCAAGTTCTTGGCCGGCGTCGGCGCGCAGTACGAGAGCGAGGTGGTGTACCACTCGCTTCGCGAGGAGTGGTCGAAGCGCGGCGTAATCTTCCTCGATACCGATACGGCGCTCAAGGAGCAGCCCGAGCTGTTCAAAAAATACTTCGGCACGGTCATCCCTTCGAGCGATAACAAATACGCGGCGCTCAACACCGCCGTCTGGTCGGGCGGGTCATTTGTCTACGTCCCCAAGGGCGTCGATGTCGATATCCCGCTCCAGGCGTACTTCCGCATCAACGCCGAGAATATGGGCCAGTTCGAGCGGACGCTGATCGTCATCGAGGAGGGCGCATCGGCGCACTACATCGAAGGCTGCACCGCGCCGACCTACTCGACCAACTCGCTGCACTCGGCGGTCGTCGAGATCATCGTCAACAAGGGCGGCAAGTTCCGCTACACCACGATCCAGAACTGGGCCAACAACATCTTCAACCTGGTCACGAAGCGGGCGATCGCCTATGAGGATGCCAGCATGGAGTGGGTCGATGGCAACATCGGCTCGCGGCTGACGATGAAGTACCCTTCGGTGTACCTGATGGGCAAGGGCGCGCGCGGCGAGGTGCTCTCGGTGGCGTACGCCGGCAAGGGGCAGCACCAGGACGCCGGTGCCAAGATGATTCACGTCGCGCCAGAGACCACCAGCCGGATCACCAATAAATCGGTGAGCAAGGGCGGCGGCAAGACGACGTATCGCGGGCTGGTGAAGGTGGCCCCCGGCGCGACAGGCTCGAAGATCAACGTCAACTGCGATGCGCTGATCCTCGATGACCTTTCGGCGTCAGATACGATCCCGTACATCGAGATCGAGGAGGATCGGACGACGCTGGCGCACGAGGCGACGGTCGGGCGGATCGGGGCTGAGCAACTGTTCTACCTGATGAGCCGCGGGATCTCGGAGGCCGAGGCGCTCTCGATGATCGTTCTGGGCTTCATGGAGCCGTTCACCCGCGAGCTGCCGATGGAGTACGCTGTCGAGCTCAACCGACTTATCCAGCTCGAAATGGAAGGAAGCGTCGGCTAATGCAGATCGTGCTGACCTCGACGATGGTGAGCGCCGCCGGCAAACATATCGCTGCGACGATGCGCTCATCGCCCGGCATCGAGTCTGCGGCGCTGTGCGCGCTGAGCGGGCAGTGTCTGTGGGCCAGCGACGTGGCGTTCGAGCGCGCCGCACCCGAAATCGCCAGGATCGGCATCATGTCGCTGCGACTGTGGGTCAAGGTGCGCAGCGGGCGGCTGGACCGGATCGGCCTGGTGACTGACCAGGGCACGATCGATATCGTCTTCGTCGGGCCGCTCGGCTCGGTGCTGGTGGCGAGCGGCCACGATATCGCGACGAGCTGGCTCGAAGGCGAGCCAGCCGGTCTGCTCGCGGCGCTTGGCAAATGAGTATGATTCGGGCATGTGCCACAGCTGAGCTGCCAGATAACACGATGCGCCTTTTCGTACACGGCGAGCGGCGCATCGCGCTGTTCAATGCTGGCGGGGCGCTCTACGCCACCGACGAGGTCTGCACCCACGACTACGCCGAGCTGACGCAGGGCTACTTCGAGCCGGACGATTGCACCATCGAGTGCCCGCTCCACGGCTCGGTGTTCGATATCCGCAGTGGTCGGCCGCTGACCCTGCCGGCATTTCAGCCGCTCGCTATCTACCGCCTCGAAGCGCACGACGATGGCGTTTACATCGACTTCGCTGAAGCGCCGACTCTGTGGTAAACTTGCACTATCATCACAACAAAGTGAACAATCAGGGAGGCCACAGCGATGAGCTATACACATCCCGAGGTGCTGGTCGAGACCGACTGGGTTGCCGACCATCTCAACGACCCAAAGGTGCGTCTGATCGAGAGCAATGAGGATATTCTGCTTTACGATCAGGGGCATATTCCTGGTGCGATCAAGATCGATTGGGTCGGCGATCTGAACGATCCGGTGGTGCGCGACTACCTGGATAAGGAGCGCTTCGCCGCGCTGCTCTCGGCCAAAGGTATCAGCAACGACTCGACCGTAGTGTTCTACGGCGACAAGCATAACTGGTGGGCGACGTACGCGCTGTGGGTGTTCAGGCTGTTCGGCCACGCCGATGTACGCATCCTCAATGGCGGGCGAGCCAAGTGGGTCGCTGAGGGACGCGAGTTGACCCGCGCTTTGCCGAACTACCCGGCGACGAACTATCAGGCCGCCGAGCGCGATGATGCGACGATCCGGGCGTTTCGCGAGCAAGTGCGCGAGCATATCACGCAGCCTGGCACGGCGCTTGTGGATGTCCGCAGCCCGCAGGAGTACTCGGGCGAGCGGCTGCATATGCCAGAGTACCCGCAGGAGGGGACGCTGCGCGGCGGGCATATCCCGACTGCGGCGAGCATCCCGTGGGCGCAGGCGGTCAACGCCGACAGCACGTTCAAATCGTACGATGAGCTGCTCGACCTGTACGGCAAGCAGGGCGTCACGCCAGACAAAGATGTGATCGCCTACTGTCGGATCGGCGAGCGATCGTCGCACACCTGGTTTGTGCTCAGCTATCTGCTGGGCTATGACAAGGTTCGCAACTACGATGGCAGCTGGACTGAGTGGGGCAATAGCGTCGGTCTGCCGATCGAGAAGACCTACAAGGGGTAGCGTGAGCCGACAGGCCGCCATCGAACATCTGCTCGACCACTACGAGCATCCGCGCAACCGCGGCGCGCTCGCGGCCCCCGACGCGACAGCGATCGGCGGCGCGCCCGACTGCAGCGATAGCGTGACAGTCTATCTGCAGCTCAGCGGCGATGGCAAGCGCGTGGCGCGGATGACATTTGAGGGCGAGGGGTGTACCATCAGCCAGGCAGCCGCGTCGATCCTCTCTGAGGCGGTGATTGGTATGTCCCTGATCGATCTCGCCGCGCTCGACCCAAATGTCTGGATCGACACGCTGGGGCGCGCGGCGGTTGAGACGCGGCAGCGCTGCGCGGTGCTGCCCCTCCGCGCGCTCAAACACGCCGTCGCAATGCTGCAGCAGACTCGGGCAGCCGCGATCGACCGCTGATGAACGACCGCCACGAGGTGAACTCGCTCGCTGTCGCCGCCGTCGCGCTGTCAGACAATGCCAGACTCCTGATCGCGCGGCATGCGCAGCGAACCTACCCCGAGGAGTGCGTCGGCCTGCTGCTCGGCCATCGACGCGAGAACCAGCTCGTGATCCGCGCCGCAGTGCCGCTGAACAACATTGCGCCCGAAGAATCGCGCCGCCACGCCTATCGTATGGCACCCGGAGAGCTGCTCGCCGTCCAGTACATCGCCGATGATTACGGCGTCGAGCTGATCGGATGCTATCATTCACATCCCGATATGCCGGCCGTCCCGTCGCGCGCCGATCGGCAGGGGGCGGCGTCGATCGTTGGGTCATTTCTGTTTCTAATCCAGCGCGTCGGCGCCGATGCAGCCGCCGAACTGCGCGCCTGGCAGCTGTGCGATGATCATTTCACCGAGATCGAGTTCGGCGCGTCGGATGCGGGAACCAATGATGGAGGTACCGATGCTCAACGATGAGGAGCGCGGTAGATACGCGCGGCATCTCATGCTGCCGATGTTTGGCATGGAGGGACAGCTGCGGCTCAAGCGGTCGAGCGCACTGCTGGTCGGCACCGGCGGGCTCGGCTCGCCGGCGGCGCTCTATCTCGCCGCGGCCGGGGTCGGCCATCTCGGGCTCGTCGACTTCGATGTGGTTGACGCCAGCAACCTGCAGCGGCAGATCGCGCACGCCAGCAGCACGCTCGGCATGCGCAAGACCGAATCCGCCAGCCTGCGGCTGCACGATCTCAACCCATTCATCGACATAACAACGCACGATGTGCGGCTCGATGCGTCCAACGCGCTCGATGTGCTGCGCCCGTACGACGTCATCATCGACGGAACCGACAACTTCCCGACGCGCTATCTCACCAACGACGCCAGCGTGCTGCTCAGCAAGCCACTGGTCTACGCCTCGATCTTCCGCTTCGAGGGCCAGGCGACGGTGTTCGCACCGCATCTTGGCGCGCCGTGCTACCGCTGCATCTATCCCACACCGCCGCCGCCTGAGTTGGTGCCAAACTGCGCCGAGGCAGGCGTGCTTGGGGTGCTGCCTGGCGTGCTCGGCACGGTGCAGGCCACCGAGGCGATCAAGCTGCTAGCTGGCATCGGTGAGCCGCTGATCGGGCGGCTACTGCTCTACGACGCGCTGGCGATGCAGTTCAGCGAGCTCAGGCTGCGGCGCGACGAGCGCTGCCCGCTATGTGGCACCGCGCCGACGATCGACGCGCTGATCGACTACGAACTGTTCTGCGGCGTGCCACGCGCGGTCGAGGGCGACCCTTCGCTGCTGAGCCCCGCCGCCGTGGCTGCCTGGATCGCGCAGCCTGACAGGCCGCTGCTGCTCGATGTGCGCGAGCTCGATGAGTGGGATGCGGCCCATCTGCCCGATGCGCGCCGCATCTCGGTCAAGGTGCTCGCGGAGCGGCTCGATGAGCTCGACCCGGTGCAACCAGTTATCGTCTACTGCCGTAGCGGCGCACGCAGCGCGCGGGCGGCAGCACTGCTGCGCGACGCTGGCTTCACGCAGGTCTTCGACATGGCTGGCGGCATCCTCGCCTGGGCGACGACGGTTGACACGGCCATGCACCCAATCTAGATTGCGCGTGCGAGCAGCGAATTACTGGCACGTTTCTTGCCCTACTCTGATCCAGAAGTGCCTAGCGTTGGGTGCTCATGATATTCACAGGGAGATCATATGACTATGACGATCAATTCGTCTCGGCGAGGTTTTCTCAAGACCTCTGCAATTGCTGGCGGCAGCGTTGCGGCGGCGAGCTTCGCGACGATGTTTGGCATGAAGGACGCGTTTGCGGCCACCAGCAGCGCCGATAAGCAGGACGATGTGGCGACGATCGCCAACCTGGCGGCCACCGCCGAGACCCTGGCGGCCACCAGCTATTACTACACGATCCTCAACAACCCGCTCGGCCTGAACGAGTATGCGATCATGTACCTCAAGCTGGCCATGAGCTCGGAGCTCTACCACCTCAAAGTGCTCCAGAGCCTCGGCGGCAAGTCGCTGGCCGATAAGTTCTACACGCCTGTGGGCTTTCTGACCAGCCTGGCCGTGAACACAGCGACGTTCACGACCGCCGAGACGGCCTTCACCGGCGCGTATCTGGCAGCCACCCGGCGCTTCGCCGAGCTCGGCAACCCGCGCCTCGCCGCCACCACGGCGCAGCACGCGGCCACCGAGGCCGAGCACCTCGCGCTCCAGCGCCTGATCGGCGGGCTGGTGCCGAATCCGAATGCGCTGCCGGCCCCGATCTTCTACAACGTCTCCGACGCCATCCCGGTGCTTGGGCCATTCCTGGCCGGCGCCAAGGGCTTCGCTGGCCCGGTGCCCTTCCCGGGCGAGGATGC
>JAYUUK010000514.1:0-2438 GCA_043754595.1 Roseiflexaceae bacterium
GTCGAGCACCGCCTGGGTCTCAGGGTTTTGGAACACCACGCCGACCACGCCGCGCAGCCCGCCGGGGCCGAGGGCGAGCGGCGAGCGGTCGGCGACGACGATGCTGCCGCCGGCTCGGCCGCCAGTGAGAAACGGGGCGAGCCCGGCGGCGAGGCGCAGCACGGTGCTCTTGCCCGAGCCGGATGGGCCGGTGAGCAGCGTGAAGCTGCCGCGCGGCACGTGGAGCGCGAGGTCGGTGAAGATCGGCGCGGCGTCTGGGAAAGCGAAGCTGACTCGGTCGAAGCTGATCACGCCGAATGAGGGGCGGCGGTGGCTGGCGGGTCGGCGTCGCTTCGGCCCCAGAGCAGCGCGGCGACCCGGCGCGAGAGCACGATCCGCTTATCGCCGCGGCGGATGGCGAGACCGTTGCTTGGGTCGGGCAGGCGGGTCAGCGTGGCGCCAGGCAGCAGGCCGCGCGCCCAGAGGATCTGGAGCGTGCAGGTATCCTCGCCGGCCTCCTCATCGATCCGATTGAGGACGAAGTCGCTGCCGACCGGCGCGTCTGAGAGCCGGGTATCGTGGGTCAGCGGCGTGCTATGGCCGGGCATGGGGTTGCCGTGCGGGCAGTCGGTCACATCGCCGACGAGTTTCATCATCTGGGCTTCCAGCACCGGCGAGAGCACCGGCTCAAGCTTGGAGGCCTCTTGGTGAATCATATGCCAGGGGATGCCCATCACATCGAAGAGAAAGCGCTCGACCAGCCGGTGGCGCCTGACCACCTCCTCGGCGATCGTTCGCCCTGCGTCGGTCAGGTGGATCGCGCCGTGCCCATCGCGGGTTATGAGGCCCTTGACCTCGATGCGCTGCAGCGTCTGGGTCACCGTCGGCGGGCGCACCTGGAGCCAGCGCGCGATCCGCGCCGAGATCACCGGCTCGGGGCGCGCCGCAAGGTAGTAGATCACCTCAAGGTAGCCGCGCTCGGCCGGGGTGGCGTGGTCTGCAGCATGATCGGCGGTCCGGTCGAGCGCAAATGCGCCGGCTGTCTGGGTCATAGCGATCTCCTGGCTTCTGCGGATAGTATACCACGCAAACTTGTGCTAGGATAGGTTTGTCTCAGCTGCAGCTAGCGCGATCGCGGCACACGCTGCCGTGTGCGCAGCGCGGAGGTTTAGAGAGGAACCCCCAGCGCGGTCAAAAAAGAGGTGCTCTGGGGGGCTGCGCCCCATTCCCCCGCGGGAAGCGGCTGAAGATCTCGGCGTAGCAGTGCTTACAACCGCCGGAAGCGGCTGAAGATCTGGGCATAGCAGTGCTCACAACCCGGCGAGACTTTGCTGTGCCCCGCACCCCCGCCGGAAACGATTGAAGATGCAATCGTCCTACAACGGCAGCGCCGCCGCTGCGGCATATGAAAGCGAGCCACCGATGAGCAGCAGCCAGACAGTCGCGCCGTACGGGGCGTGGGTATCGCCGATCGACGCCGCGATGGTGGCGGGTGCAGGGGTGCGCCTCGGCGGACCGCAGGCGGCGGGCGGGAGCATCTACTGGACCGAGGGCCGGCCGGCCGATGGCGGTCGGGTGGTGGTGGTGCGGCGCGCCGCCGACGGCAGCATCGAGGATCTGATCGCCGCGCCGTTCAATGTCCGCACGCGGGTCCACGAGTACGGCGGCGGCGCGTACCTGGCCACCGCCGAGGCGCTGTTCTTCAGCGATTTCGCCGATGGCGTAGTCTACCGCCAGGAGGGGCGCGGCGCGCCGCTGGCGCTGACCGCCGCCGACGGCCGGCGCTACGCCGACTTCGCCCACGATGCGACGCGGCGGCGGCTGATCTGTGTCTGCGAGGACCACCGCGCCGCCGGCGAGCCGGTCAACACGATCGTCGCCATCGACGCCAGCGTGCCGGGCGAGCCGCTGATGCTGGCCGCCGGCCACGATTTCTACGCGGCGCCACGGCTCAGCCCGGACGGCGCGCAGCTGGCGTTCCTGAGCTGGGATCACCCGGATATGCCGTGGGACTCGGCGGCGCTGTGGCTCGCCGACGTGGCCGAAGACGGCGCGCTCGGGGTGCCATCGCAGGTGGCCGGCGGGCCGGGCGATTCGGTCTGCTGCCCCGGCTGGTCGCCAGACGGGCTGCTGACGTTCGCGGCCGAGCGCAGCGGCTTTTGGAACCTCTACCGCCTGCGCGATGGCGCGGTGGTGGCGCTGCTCCCCGCCAAAGCCGAGTTCGGGCTGCCGCACTGGACGTTTGGCGGGCGCAGCTTCGCCTACGCCAACGAGCATCGGCTACTGGCGGTCGCGAGTAGCGGCGGCTCCGACCAGCTGGTGGACCTGGATCTGCGCAGCGGCACGTGGGGCCACGTCAGCCTGATCTACGCCAGCATCCAGCAGCCGCTCATCGCCGACGGGGCGTTCTGGTTCGTCGGCGGCGCGCCGCTCGATTCCAGCGCCATCGTCCGTATCGA
>JAYUUK010000515.1:0-21509 GCA_043754595.1 Roseiflexaceae bacterium
CCCAAACCAGGTGCGGCGCCTCCCCCCCCGCGGCGACCCGGGGCAGCAGCTGGAGCTGGAGCTGGAGCTCAAGCTGCTGGCAGACGTCGGGCTGATCGGGTTTCCCAACGCCGGCAAGAGCACGCTGCTGTCGGTGATCTCGGCCGCAAAGCCAAAGATCGCCCCGTACCCCTTCACCACACTTCAGCCCAACCTCGGCGTGGTCGGCGTGGGCGACTTCAGCTTTGTGGCCGCCGACATCCCCGGTCTGATCGAGGGGGCGCATCGCGGCGTCGGCCTCGGCTTCGATTTCCTGCGCCACGTCGAGCGCACCAGGCTGCTGATCCACGTCGTCGATGCCGCTGGCGTCGATGGGCGCGACCCGCTGGACGATGTGCGGCAGATCAACGAGGAGTTGCGGCTGTATCAGCCAGAGCTCGCCGAGCGGCCGCAGGTGATCGCGCTCAACAAAGGCGATCTACCAGAGGCAGCCGAGCGGCTCGACGCGCTGCGGGCCGCGCTCGATGCCGATCCGGCGGATATCGTCGCGATCTCGGCGGCCACCCGCGATGGCGTCGACGCACTGCTGGCGCGGGTCGCGCTGCGCCTCGGCGATCTCCCCGCGCCGCTCGGCCCAGTCGAGGAGACCACGCTGGTATGGCCGGTGCCCGAGGTGGACGAGCGGCGCTTCACTGTCGAGCCGGAGCGCCGTGGCTACCGCGTGCGCGGCAAAAAGATCGAGCGGCTGATCGCCATGACCAACTTCGCCCAATCGGACTCGATCATGCGTATCCAGCGGGTGCTCGAAGCGAGCGGCATTAGCGACGCGCTGATCCGGGCCGGCGTGCAGGAGGGCGACAGCGTCTATATTGAGAAATCTGCGCTGGTCTGGACCGACGAGTACGTGCCCGACCGGTAGCCGGGCCTGGGCGGGAATGTAAGCGTAGGGATCTTACGTGGCTAAGCTGACAGTCGATGACCCGAGACGAGCGGCGCGCGCCCTGGCGTTTGGCGCGCGCCGCCCGGTGCGCGGCGGGCTGATGGTCGCGCTCGATGTGTTCGGTATCGGCGGCGGGTTCGCCATCGCCTACTGGATGCGCTACCTGTTGGACTGGCCGCCGCCGCTGGAGCGCTACGTCACTGAAGTCGCTACCATCAACTTCGTGCCGTTCTCGGCCTTCTTCCCGATCATCACGCCGCTGGTCGCGCTGCTGATCGTCCTTTTTGCGGCACGTGGGCTGTACCATCGGCCGCGATCCGCTGGGCTGCTGGACTACGCCGCAGTGATCGTCAGCGCCGTCACCACGGGCATCGCGATTATGATCGTCGTCGCGTTCTTCTACCGCCCGTTCTACTACTCGCGGCTGATCTTCGCCTTCGCCTGGGTCACGATCGTGCTGCTGCTGTGCGGCTGGCGCGCGGCGATGATCCTCAGGCGGCGCTGGAACTGGGCGCACGGCATCGGGCGCGACCGGGTGCTGGTGGTGGGCGGCACCGGCCTGGCGCGCGAGGTGATGGGCGGCGTGGTGGCCCATAATCATCTCGGCTACGCGCTGGCCGGCTACCTTGACGACCGCGAGCAGGTGGACGACGAGCACAATCTGCACTTCCGCCACATTGGCTCGATCGCGCAGTTGGCGCAGGTGCTGCGGCGGCGCGAGATCGAGACGGTCATTCTGGCGCTGCCGTTCTGGGAGAACCAGCGGCTGCCCGAGTTGGTGGCGACCTGCCAGGAGGCAGGGGTCGAGTTCCGCTTCGCGCCCGATCTCTATGAGCTGAGCTTCGACCGTGTCGACGTCGGCGATCTGAGCGGCATCCCGCTGATCGCGCTGCGCGACGTGCGGCTGCGCGGCGTCAATCTGCTGATCAAGCGCGCCATTGATATCGCGCTGGTTCTGCTGACGCTGCCAATAACTGGGCCGCTGGCGGGCGCGCTGGCGCTGGCGGTGCGGCTGAGCTCGCCAGGGCCGGTGATCTTCGCGCAGCAGCGAGTGGGCAAGGGCGGCAAACACTTCACCGCCTACAAGTTTCGCACGATGGTGGCGGACGCCGAGGCGCGTAAGGCCGAGCTACAGGCGCTCAATGAGAAGGACGGGCCGATCTTCAAGATCCGCGATGACCCACGGCGCACCGATGTCGGGCGGGCGCTGCGGCGCACCAGCCTGGACGAGCTACCGCAGCTGATCAATATTTTCAACGGCGATATGAGCCTAGTCGGCCCGCGCCCCGCCACGCCCGATGAGGTCGCGCGCTACAGCGATTGGCAGCGGCGGCGACTGGAGGTGATGCCCGGCCTCACCGGCCTGTGGCAGGTGCAGGGCCGCAGCGACACGTCGTTCGACGAGATGGTCCGGCTCGATATCTACTACGCCGAGCACTGGACGCCGCAGATGGACCTGCGCATTCTGCTGCAGACGATCCCTGCGGTGCTCTCCGGACGTGGGGCGTACTAGCAGATTATTAACCTACACGATATAAACGCGCGAAGCGCAACGCGAAGGTTTGGCGGCGCAGCCCCCAAGATCCCCCCTTTTCTACTCCGGCTAGGAATACGATAACAATCGTCAATTGTTTCTTAGATGAAGGGCAGATATACATATGCGCGTGCTTATCACCGGCGGGGCTGGTTTCCTTGGCTCACACCTGAGCGACCGGTTCTTGGCCGAGGGTCACACGGTGATCGCGATGGATAATCTGATCACCGGGGCGGCCGAGAATATCGCGCATCTCGCCGGCAACGACCGATTCACCTTTATTAAGCACGATGTCACCAACTATATTTTTATCGATGGGCCGCTCGACGCGATCCTCCACTTCGCCTCGCCCGCCTCGCCAGTGGACTACCTGGAGCTGCCGATCCAGACGATGAAGGTTGGCGCACTGGGGACGCACAAGGTGCTCGGGCTGGCGAAGGAGAAGCGGGCCCGCATCCTGCTGGCCTCGACGAGCGAGGTCTACGGCGACCCGCAAGTTCACCCGCAGCCGGAGAGCTACTACGGCCACGTCAACCCGATCGGGCCGCGCGGCGTCTACGATGAGGCCAAGCGCTTCGCCGAGGCGCTGACCATGGCCTACCACAGCTACCACGGCGTCGACACCCGGATCGTGCGGATTTTTAATACGTACGGGCCCCGCATGAGGCTGCGCGACGGCCGGGTAGTGCCGAATTTCATCCAGCAGGCGCTGCGGGGCGAGCCGCTGACGGCCTACGGCGACGGGATGCAGACCCGATCGTTTCAGTACGTCGATGATCTGGTGGAAGGCATTTACCGGCTGCTGCACTCCAGTGAGATCGGCCCGGTCAACATCGGCAACCCCAAGGAGTTCACCATCAGAGAGTTCGCCGAGCTCGTCAACGCGCTCACCGGCAACGATGCCGGGGTGATCTATAAGGATCTGCGCACCAAGGATGACCCGCAGGTGCGGCAGCCGGATATCACCCGCGCCCGCGAGATCCTCGGCTGGCAGCCGCAGACCTCGCTTGAAGAGGGGCTGCGGCGCACCATCCCGTGGTTCCGCGAGGAACTGCGGCGGCGCGGCGAGCTGACGTAGCGGAGCACAGTGGCCGGAACGTGAAGCAAGGAGCAAGGAGCAGAACGGAGCGCGGGTAGCGGCGAAGAGCGCCAGATCGCTGCCAGCAGGCATGATGCCTGCGCTTGCTTCGCCCATACGCAGCGACCGCGAAGGCAAGGAGCAAGGAGCAGAACGGAGCGCGGGTAGGGGCGAAGCACGCCAGATCGCTGCCGGCAGGCACATGATGCCTGCGCTCGCTTCGCCCATACGCAGCGACCGGGACGCGAAGCCCGACGGAGCGCAGCGACCAGAGAGTGCAGCGATGATCGACCGAATTCCACGATGATCGACCGAATTCCACAACTGAGCTGGCGCGCGCTGGCCTGGATGCTGCCGCTAGCGCTGATCGTCGCGATCGTGCCGCAGCCGGCGCTGTGGATCGGGCTGGCGGCGCTGGCGGCCGTGGCGCTACCGCTGATCCACCCGGTCTTCGGCGTCTACCTGGCGATCCTCTCGGTGCCGCTGCAGGAGCAGATCCCGCTGCCGGGCGGCGTCAGCCTCACCCAGATTGCTGTGGCGCTGACGCTCGGCGCGTGGGGGCTGCGCACGCTGGCCCACCCCGAGCGGCGGCTGCGGATCGGCTGGCTGACGCCGCGCTGGGTGGCGCTGCTGCTGGCGCTGCTGTTTGCGGCCTGCATGGCCAGCTACTCCAACGCCGCAGGGTTCCGCGAGACGGCGCGCTGGGGCGTGGCGTTTCTTATGTACATGATCGCAGTGGACTGCGTCGAGGAGTCGTGGCAGATCGCCGGCCTGATCGTTTGCCTGCTGGCAGGGCCGCTGGCCGAGTCTCTGCTCGGGCTGTGGCAGTTCGTCAGCGGCGAGGGGCCGCCGAGCTTCCGCATCGCGGCCGACAGCCCATATCTGCGGGCGTACGGCACATTCGGGCAGCCAAACTCGTTCGCCGGCTATCTCAACATGGGCTGGCCGCTGGCGCTGGCGCTCGGGGCAGCAGGCGCGGCGGCGCTGCTACGGCGCGGCGCTGGGCGCTGGGCGCTGGCGGCGCTGCCGCTGGCCGGGGCCATGCTGGCCGCGCTCGGGGCGTCGTTCTCGCGCGGGGCGTGGCTTGGGGCGGCGCTCGGGCTGCTGGCGCTGCTGGCCACGCTCGGGCGGCGGGCATCGCT
Source organism: Roseiflexaceae bacterium (assembly GCA_043754595.1). GTDB lineage: Bacteria > Chloroflexota > Chloroflexia > Chloroflexales > Roseiflexaceae > JAYUUK01. The sequence goes on from JAYUUK010000515.1 coordinate 4,674, forward strand.
GGCGGTCGGCGCGGCGGCGCTGGTTGGCGTTGTGGTCATCGGGCTGGCCATCGGCGGGGCGCTGCCGCCGGCGCTGGCGGTGCGGCTGCAGAGTATCACCCGCAGCCTGACGTTGTTCGACGCGAGCGCCGCGCAGGTGACCCCGGAGAACTACGCCGTCGTCGAGCGCATGGCGCACATCCAGGCCGGCTGGCGCATGTTCGTCGCCCACCCGCTCACCGGCGTCGGCCCCGGCAACTTCTCGCTCGCCTATCCCAAGATGAAGGTCGGCGATTGGTTCGTCTCGCGCGGCCACGCCCACAACTTCTACCTGCATATCGCTGCTGAGAGCGGAGTGTTCGGGCTGCTGGCCTACGTCTGGCTGATCGTCGGCAGTGCGCGCACCGCGATTCAAGCGCTGCGGCGGGCCGATGGGCTGTGGCGGCGCGCGGCGGCGGCGGGATGTTGTGGTATTATCGCGGCGGTCGCCGGACATAATCTGTTCGAGAATTTGCACGTGCTCAACATGGGCATCCAGCTCGCCGGGATCTGGGCGCTGGCGGAGGCGCTAGGGAATACGAGGAGCAAGGAGCAAGAAGCAAGGAGCCTCTAATTTGACGCAACGACGCGGAAACTGCCCGGATGTGCGGCATTCGCGCAGATTTGCGAAGATGAGCAGATACCATGCCCGGCTACTTGCTACCGGCTCCTGGCTACGCGTGTTCGGTATCTGTGGCTATCTGTGGACGATCTGCCCTGTGTTCATCAATGGAAGAGTGTAGGAGCGACGATGCGCTATCTGGTGACCGGTGGGGCCGGGTTTATCGGCAGCACCCTGTGCGACGCGCTGCTGCGCCGTGGCGATAGCGTGGTCTGCGTCGATAACTTCAACGCCTACTATGCCCCAGAGCGCAAGCGCCGCAACACGCTGGCGGCCGCCGAGCACCCCGCGTACACGCTCGTCGAGGTCGACCTGCGCGACGAGGCGGCGCTGGCGGCGATCTTCGCCGAGCACCGACCTGAGCGGGTGGCGCACCTAGCGGCGATGGCCGGGCCGCGCCCCAGCATGGAGCAGCCGTCGATCTATGCCGATGTCAATATTGTCGCCACGCTCAACGTGCTGCGGCTCGCCGGGCAGACTGGCGTGGGCGGGCTGTTTCTGGCCTCCACCTCCAGCGTCTACGGGCTTTCGCCGACGCCCTGGAGCGAGACGAGCGCCACCGACCGGCCGCTCTCGTACTATGCCGCCACCAAGAAGGCCGCCGAGGTGCTGGCCTTCACCGCGCACCGGCAGTACGGCACGCCGACCCAGATCGGGCGCTTCTTCACCGTCTACGGGCCGCGCGGCCGGCCGGATATGACGCCTTCGCTGTTCGTCCGCCCGATGCTGGAGGGCCGTCCGATCACCCTGTTCGACGGCGGCGTGGGTGTCTACCGCGACTGGACCTACATCGATGATATCGTTGCAGGGGTGATGGCGGCGCTCGATAGCCAGCTGCCGTACGAGATCTTTAACCTCGGCAACTCGCGGCCGGTGCAGCTGCGCGATTTCGTGGCGGCGCTCGAGCGGGTTAGCGGGCTGACGGCGCAGATCGATGCGCAGCCGCTGCCGCCGGCCGACCCGCCGGTGACATTTGCTGATACCGAGAAGGCCGGCCGCCTGCTGCACTGGGAGCCGCACACCAGCGTTGAGCAGGGGCTCGAACAGTTCTGGCGCTGGTACTCACGTGAGATTATTGCGAAGGATGCTTAGGTGAACGAAACCACTAGCCAACGCCCCGCAGACGAGATTATCGCCCAGCCGACCGACTCGGCCAATGAGCAGGAGATCGAGCGAGCCGGCTTTTCGCTTGAACGATCGCTGCGCAACCCGCGCACCTGGATCTCGTTCGCGCTGGCGGCGGCGATCATCGTGGTGCTGTTCCGCAGCCTCAACATCGATCTGGCCGCGACCTGGAACTACATGCGCGGCGCCAACCCGCTCTGGATGATCACCGCGCTGGTGGTGTTCTACACCACCTTCCCGCTGCGCGCCATCCGCTGGCGCATGCTGCTGACCAACGCCGGCGTGCCAGTGGCGGCGGGGAAAGCGTCGTGGGCCTCGATGCCGGCGCTGATGGAGTATATCTATCTCTCGTGGTTCGCCAACTGCATCGTGCCGGCCAAGCTCGGCGATGCCTACCGCGGCTACCTGCTTAAGAAGAACGGTGGCGTCTCGTTCGCATCCACCTTCGGCACGATCTTCGCCGAGCGGCTGCTGGACGTGCTCGGGCTGTTCACTTTCCTGGTGGTCTCTGGCTGGTTCGTCTTTGGCACCCACCTGCCGCCATCCACTAACCTGATCTTCATCGCTGGCATCGCCCTGGTGGTGCTGATCGTCGCTGGGCTGGCCGGGATGCGCTTTCTTGGGCCATTCATCAGGCGCTTGCTGCCGGAGCGCATCCTCAAGGTCTACGCGCCGTTCGAGGCCGCTGCGCTGCGCTCGTTCCGCCCCGCCATCTTGCCGCGGCTGATCCTGCTCACCGGCGTGGTCTGGATGCTGGAGGGGCTGCGGCTGTATTTCGTCATCCAGGCGCTGGAGGTCGAGGGGCTGCGCCTGGCGCTGCCGGTGGTGATCTTCATCGCGCTGGCGTCATCGCTGCTCACCGCCGTCCCGCTCACCCCCGCCGGCGTCGGGCTGGTCGAGGGCGCGGTGGTCAGCGTGCTGGTGCTGTTCCTGCCCTCCAGCACCCCGGCGATCGCCGACGCGAGCCGCAACCTGGCGGTGGCGGTGACGCTGCTAGACCGCACGGTGAATTTTTGGAGCATCATCGTCTTTGGGCTGATCCTATATATTTTCAGCAAGCGCAAGTAGCGGTGCATATCGGCATCGACTATACGGCGGCGGCGTGGCAGGGGGCAGGCATCGGTCGCTACACCCGCGATCTGGTGCGGGCGGTGGTCGAGCGGGCGGTGGTCGAGCGGGCGGCGTCTGAGCGGGCGGCGTCTGAGCGGGCGGTGGCTGAGCGCGCCGAGTATCGCTTCACCCTGTTTTACGCTGCCGGCGGACTGGACGAAGCGAGCCCCTTGCTGGCCGATCTGCAGCAGCTGACCGCGACATACGCGCAGGTGCGGGCGGTGCCCATCCGGCTGACGCCGCGTCGCCTGACACAGCTCTGGCATCGCGCCCACCTGCCGCTGCCGATCGAGGTCTTCACCGGGCCACTCGATGTGCTCCACGCCCCCGACTATGTGCTGCCGCCAAGCATCTGCCGCCGCGCGATCGTGACCATCCACGATCTGTCGTACATCGTCCACCCCGAGTACGCGCTGCCGAGCGTGGCCCGCTACCTCAATGTGAATGTGCCGCGCTCGCTGGCGCGCAGCCGCCTGGTGTTCGCCGACTCCAATGCCACCCGCGAGGATATCATCGCCCACCTCGGCGTGGCCGCCGAGCGCGTGCTGACCGTCTATCCCGGCGTCGGGGCGCAGTTCCGCCCGCTCGCGCCGGAGGCTACCGCCGAGGCCGCCGCACGCCTCGGGCTGCCGCCGCGCTTTTTGCTTTTCGTCAGCACCATCGAGCCACGCAAAAATCTGGTGCGCGTACTGGAGGCGCTGGCGACGCTGCGCACACGCGGGCGCGACCTTCCCCCGCTGCTGGTGGCCGGCCGGCGCGGCTGGATGTACGAGCCGGTGTTCGCCGCCATCGAGCGGCTAGGGCTCGGCGATGCGGTGCGCTTCCTCGATTTTGTGAGCGATGCCGACCTGCCCATGCTGTATAATCGTGCTGAAGCGCTGGTCTACCCTTCGATCTACGAGGGGTTTGGCTTCCCGCCGCTTGAGGCGCTGGCCTGCGGCGCGGTCGTCGTCACGTCTAACACATCGAGCCTGCCAGAGGTTGTCGGCGATGCGGCGCTGACCGTTGACCCCACCGATGTCGTTGCGATCGCCGATGCGCTGGACGCGGCGACGAGCGACGACGATCTGCGTCGCACGCTGCGCGGTCGTGGGCCACAGCAGGCGGCACGGTTTCGGTGGGCGCTGGCCGCCGAGCAGGTGCTCACGAGCTATCGATCGGTCGGCGCACGCGTCGGCCGCCAGTAGGATCTTTACCATGACAGACCTTTTGACGCCGCAGCCGCGCAGCCTGCTGGTGGCGCGTCGGCTCTCGGTGATTTTTCACCCGCTGATCACCGCCGTGGCCAGCTGCGTCCTCGCCGGCGTGGTCTCGCGGGTCGGCGCGCTGCTCGGCTTGGGCTGGTCACTGCTGGCGCTGGCGATCCAGTTCGGCCCGTCGATGCTGATCTATACCATACGCAAGCGGCAGGGAGCCTACAGCGACGGCGACGTCTCGGTGCGGCAGGAGCGCTACGAGCTCTACATCGTCGGCACGGTGTTTGCGCTGCTGGCGACGCTGGCGCTGCGGCTGCTCGGCGCTCCGCCAGAGCTGCTGGCGCTGTCGATCGCGTCGGTCAGCGTCGGGATAATCTGTGGTATCATCAACCTGTTCTGGAAGATTAGTATGCACGCCGCCACCGTCGGCGCGCTCGCGACGGTTGCCGCACTATTTGTGCCGATCCTCGGGGCGCTGCTCTGGATCTGCGCGCTCGCGGTTGGCTGGGCGCGGGTGCGCACCGGCAATCATACCCCGCTGCAGGTGCTCGCCGGGCTGGCGGTGTCTGCCATTGTCGTGACCGCGTCGATGGCGCTTGTCGCTGGTGTCGTGTGAAGCCAGCGTCGTATAAAGGAGAAAGCAATGGCCAAAGTACGGATGACGCGCGGCAAGTATCAGCATATTTCGGCCTGCGCTGACGCCAACGGCGTGATCGCGGCGACGGCGATGGACCAGCGCGGCTCGCTCCAGAAGGCGATCGCCAAGGCCCGCGGCGCGGACGGCAAGGCGACGATCGAGGACCTGATGACGTTCAAGGCGGCGGTGACGAAGGTGCTGACGCGCCACTCGTCGGCGATCCTGATGGACCCCGAGTACGGTCTGCCGGCGCTGAAGGTCAAGGACCCGGACGCCGGGGTACTGCTTGCCTACGAAAAGACCGGCTACGATGTGACGGTCAAGGGGCGGCTGCCGGATCTGCTGCCGGACTGGAGCGTGCGGCGGCTGCTAGACGCCGGGGCCGACGCGATTAAGATCCTGCTGTACTACAACCCTGACGATGACGCCGGCGTCAACACGATCAAGCACGCCTTTATCGAGCGGATCGGGGCCGAGTGCGCCGCCAACGATGTGCCGTTCTTTCTGGAGCCGATTTACTACGACGACGCGCTGGAGGGCAATGATCTGGCGCTGGCCAAGGCTAAGCCGGCCGCCGTGACCGCCTACATGGCCGAGTTCGGCAAGCTGCAGTACCGCGTCGATGTGCTCAAGGTCGAGGTGCCGGTCAACGTGAAGTTCGTCCAGGGCAGCAGCGTGTTCGGCGGGACGGCGGCCTACACCACACAGGAGGCGATGGAGCACTTCGTGAGCGCCGCTGCGGTGGCCACAAAGCCATTCATCTACCTCAGCGCCGGCGTGACCGACGAAGTCTTCCGCGAGACGCTGGAGCTCGCCGCGCAGGCTGGGACGCTATTCTCCGGGGTGCTGTGCGGCCGCGCCACCTGGCAGGACGCCATCCCGGTCTACGCCACCGAGGGCGAGGCGGCGCTGATCGACTGGCTCGAAGACCGGGGCGTGAAGAACATCGAGGCGCTCAACACCGTGCTGGCCAAGGGCGCCAAGCCGTGGTGGACGATCTACGGTGGCAAGGATCAGATCGAGGTGGTGGACCAGGTGGTGAGCTAATTGACTATTGACTATTCTTCGCCCGCACCACCGCGCCCACCGTGCCGATCCCGAACGCGAGCGCGCCGAGCACGAGCAGCGTCCGCGTCAGGCTCGCCACGCCGCTGCTGTAGTCTGCGTTGACGAACGCCAGCACCGTGCCGACGCCCAGCACCCCTGGCACGAGCGGCACAAACCCGGGGGTGGAGAAGACCAGCGTCGGCGCGCGTAGCAGCCTGGCAAATATCTCGGCCAGCGCCCCGATCGCCAGCCCGGCGAGAAACACGGCGGCCTCGGCGGGGAGCCCGAGCGTCAGCGCTGCGCTGCGCGCGCCGTAGGCCAGCATTCCCACCAGCGCCGCCGCCAGCGCCAGACGCGGTGGAATATCGGAGAGCATCGCAGCGCCGAGACTGCTGACGAACGCCATCATCAGCGCCAGCGGCAGGTTGATCGGCGCGCGGGTGATGATATCGAGTCGCACCCCGCTGACCAGCAACGCCGCCCAGATCCCAACGGCGATCATCGAGAGCACCATGACCGCCGCCAGCGCGCGCGCCGCGCCAGACAGCGTGTCGCCCATGAAGAGATCGGTGACGGCGGTGACCATCACGGTGCCGGGGGTGAGCAGCAGCACGGCGGCGGCGATAGCGATCTGCGGCGCTAGCGGCGTTGCCGGCAGCCACGTGAGACGCTGCGGTGCGGCCAGCAGATTGGCCGCCGCTCCGGTCAGCGCCATGACCACCAGCGTCAGCATCCCGGCGGTGATCGCTGCGGTCAGCAGATTTCCCAGCCCGGCGCGCAGCAGACGGCGGTGGATCGGCGCGACGAGGCCGACGGTCAGCAGCACGACGGCGAACTCCCACGCGCCGCCGCCGAACAGCACCGCGAAGCAGGCGCAGCTCAGCGCCGCCGCCGACACATCGCCCACCGCGCCGTAGACCGGCCTGCGAGTGGCGATGGCGGCCAGCGCGGCGCTCGCCCCCGCCCGGTCCAGCTCGCCGGCGCTGGCGCGGCGCGAGACATCGACCACCGCCGCCACTCGCCCGAGATCGACGCCGATGTGCGTGATCCGCACGATCCTGGTGTGCTCGTCCCCGCTCGAAATCGCCGAGACCATCATCCCCGTGGGTGTGACCCACACGTCCATGCCGCTCGCGCCCAGCGCCGTCCCGATCCGGCTGACGGTCTCCTCGACCCGGGCGGTGCCGGCGCCGTATTCCAGCAGCAGCTGCCCCGCGTGCAGCGCCACGGCCAGAACCTCGCGCAGCTCATCGCGCTGCGGTGCCACCGAATTGCCGCTCATTCCGCCCCGCTTTTCACTATCACCTAGCGGCGCGCGCCGCCGCGATGCCGGCAGCGATCTCGGCGCGCGAGAAGTTGCCGCGCGCAAGCTCAGTGTCGTCGAGCGCGGCCAGCCTGGCGTAGAAGCGGTCGGCGATCTCCAGCGCGCTCCGGCGGGTCTCCTCGCGCTGCAGTAGCTCGAACAGCGCATCCTCGGCGCGCGCGAAGTCATGCTGCTGCTCGTAGCGCTCCAGCAGCATGCGCTGCGCTGCGAACGGCAGGTGGTAGTCGGTGAGTAGCGCCACCAGCGCGTCCACCGTCGGGATGTGCTCGGGGAGCGGCGCGTCGGGGTTCTCAGCCGTGGCGGCCAGCAGCAGCTCGAGCGCCCGGGCGTAGTGCCAGATCCCAATCTCGTGGTCGTCGCTGGCGAGCGCCAGGTCGCCTTCGCCCTTGAATAGCGCGGCGATCACCAGCGCCCGGTCGTTGGCCACCTCGGGGGCGGCGCTGAGCCGCAGTCTGGCGATGATCTCGGCGGGGCGCAGCGCGCGCAGGGCATCGCCGTCTAGTCCGAGCATGTCGGCGTAGGCGCGGTCGAGCGTGCCGCGCGCGGTCGGCAGCAGCCCGTTGCCGATCTGCGCCACGATTTGCGACCAGACCGCGCCGAACTGCTCGATCACCCTGATGATGTAGTCGCGTCTGATCATACGTCTGCTTTCCAGGCGGCCGCGAGCACCGCCTCGGTCTTGGTCACCATCTGCTCCTGACTCATACGCACGAGGGCGTCGGCGCGGGCCGCCCTGGCCATCGCATCGCGTCGCGGCGGGTCGGTCATCGGCGCGATGATCGCCGCGGCCAGCGCCGCCGCATCGCCTGGCGGCAGCAGTTCGCCGGTGACGCCTGGCAGCACCGCGTCCACCAGGCCGCCCTTGCGCGAGGCCAGCACCGGCACACCGCTCGCCAGCGCCTCGGCCACGCTCATGGGAAACCCCTCGTGGCACAGCGTCGGCAGCACGAACAGATCGGCGGCCGCCAGCAGCGCTGGGATCTGCTCGTTTGGCAGTGCGCCGAGCATGGTTACGCCGTCGCCGAGCTGCGCTGCGATCGCAGCTCGGTAGCTGCCATCGCCGGCTATCAGCAGCCGCGCCTGTGGCAAGCGCTCGCGCACGGTTGCGAACGCGCGCAGCAGCACGTGGACGCCCTTCTCGCGCTCGATCCGGCCGGCGTAGAGCAGCAGCGGGGCATCAGGCGCAATGCCGAGCCGCGCGCGGGTGGCGGCCCCGAGCGCCGGGTCCGGCCTGAAGCGCTCGGGGTCAACGCCGTTATGAATAATATGTACGCGCGCCGGCGGCAGTGGGTTCTCGCGCAGCAGGTCGTCGCGCATCGCGCTGCTGAGTACAATCCAGCCGTGGGCGTGGCGGCCGGCGGCGCGCCAGCGCAGCAGGTTCGGCGGGCCCACGGCGAAGAGCTGCGCGAGACGGGCCAGGCCGCGCCAGGTGCCGCGTCCTTCCCAGCGGGTGTGCAGCTCGCCGAGGATCGTGCCGTGCATCACCACCACGGTTCCGAGCGCGAGCTCGCGCTCGGCGCGCGCCAGGTAGCCGAGCGCGCCGCCGCTCTGGCTCATGATAACGTCGAACGGACGCTGCCGGTGCGCGCTGGCGAGCGCGGCGTAGCTGGCGTCCCACCAGCGCTGGCTGTAGCCGCGAAACGACCCGGGGCCGACGCCGAGCACTGGCACGCCGCGCTCTTCCCAGGCTGTCAGCCCGCGCGGGTGCGGCGTGGTGAAGATCTGCAGCTGGTGGCCGCGCGCCGCCAGCCCGGCTGACAGCGTGGCCGCCTGCTGCTCCATCCCGCCGCCGATGCCGTGCGCCAGCGTTAGGCGCTGTGCAATAGCGATGTTCACGACATCATCTGCTCGATCCGCGCCACCACCATATCGATCGCGATCGCGTTGATCCCGCCGCTCGGTATAATGATATCGGCATAGCGCTTGGACGGCTCGACGAACTCAAGGTGCATCGGGCGAACGGTGGTCAGGTACTGCTCGATCACCGACGCCACCGTCCGGCCGCGGCTGCGAGTGTCGCGCTGGATGCGCCTGATGATCCGCAGGTCGCCCTCAGTATCGACGAACAGTTTGACGCTCATGCGCTCGCGCAGCGCGGCCTCGGCAAAGATCAAGATCCCTTCGAGCAGCAGCACCGGCTGCGGCAGGATCGTCGCCGCGCTCGGGCCGCGGGTGTAGCTGGCGAAGTCGTACGACGGCACATCGACCGATCGCCCGGCGCACAGCCTGTCGATGTGGGCGATGTAGAGCTCGTTATCAAAGGCGTTGGGGTGGTCGAAGTTGAACTGCGCGCGCTCGTCGTGTGGCAGATGGGCGAGGTCGCGGTAGTATGCGTCGTGCGGCAGGTAAGCGATCCGCTCGCGGCCGACGCGGTCGAGGATCGCGCGCGAGACGGTGGTTTTGCCAGACCCGCTGCCGCCGGCCACGCCGATCACCAGCGGTGGGTTCATGTGTCTCCTGAACGATTGACGATTGACGATTGCGTATCATGCGAAGCGGCTCCCGATCGCATCTACGTTTCGCGACCGTGCAGTCTCATGCTGCATTGTTTGAGTCGCGCGAAGCGCACAGTGGGGGTTTGGGGGCCGGGTACCCTCTGGGTGTCCCCGAAATCTTCCCCTTCCTACTCCAGTAGGATTGCAATCGTCAATCGCACAATACTCACTATACGAGGCCCAGCCATTGTAGCGCAGGAGGGACGCGATGTCGATTGCGAGAATGGTCACCGGTCTGACGCGGCACCTCGCGGCGCTCAAGCGTCTGCCGCGCGCCGGCTGGCTGCAGCGCGGAGTTGCGTCGCCGGAGAGCGTGGCGGATCACAGCTACGGCGTGGCGCTACTAGCGCTGCTCGCCGGCGATCTGGTGGATGGCGTAGATAGCGCGCGTCTGCTGCGGCTGGCGCTGCTCCACGATCTCGGTGAGGCGCTGCTGACCGACCTACCGGCGAGCGCGAGCGCGCTGTTCGGCAAGGAGGCGAAGCGCGATGCAGAGCGCGCGGCGCTGGCGGCGGTGCTGGGCAAACACCCGCGCGCCGCCGAGTACCTGGCGCTGTGGCAGGAGTACGCCGAGGGCGCCAGCCGTGAGGCCAGGCTGCTCAAGGCGCTGGACCGCGTCGAGCTGCTGATGCAGGCGCTGAGCTATGAGCGCGCCGGCAGCCGCGACCTCGCCGAGTTCTGGGCCGGCGATGAGCTCACCGAGTTCCCCGCGCTCGCCGAGGCAGTGGCGGCGCTGCGTGCGGCGCGGCCGGCGGCGTAGTCGCGAGTAGACCTTACGATGAATGACGCCGCACTCCGTCATGTTGAGCGCCATCCGCCCGCTCAGCTGGCACAATCCTCCCGCGAAGCATCTGGGCCGAGCGAACGCCGGGGATCGCGCGTGGGGTCGCGCCGCTCGACATGGTAGATGCGCCGAGCTCTTGAGCCGTCTGCCTCTCTCTTGAAAGAAAGATACACCGCATGCGCTCGACATTTTCGTTGCTTGGTGTCCCGGTCACGCTCCGGCCCAGCGCGCTCGTGGCCGGCAGCCTCTCCGCGCTGATCGTCGCGCTCGTTTCGCGCGAGCATCGTATCGCGCAGAGCGCCGCCGCAGGGATGTTCTGGTATAGCGCCGACTGCGCCCACGTCGTCGGTCATATCATCTCATCGCAGGCGGTTGGCGCGCCGCTGGACGCCCTCGACTTCGGTCTGTACCCGAAAAGCGTCTATTTCGATGACGATGTCTCGCCGCAGCAGCATATCGGGCGCGCGTGTGGCGGCGTCACAGCCTCGCTGATCGCCACGTTCATCCTCGCCGCGCTGGCCCGCCGCGTGAGATATCCACTGGGTAGGCGGCTGATCACAATCGCTGCGGCTCAGCATGCCATACTCACGATCCTGAGCCTGCTCCCGGTACGCTACGTCGACGGCGGGGTGATCTACGCCAATCTGCTGAAGCTCAGGCGCTGACGCCACGACGATCAATGTCTCCTCAATCGATCAGGTGAATGCGCCGAGCTATTGACATGTCTGCTCTGCTCATTGGCGTGCATATGTTCTGTTTGGCTGTGAGGAAGGAGCAGCCCCGGTTCCAAACAAGCTACGTTCACATGTCCTCAGACGACATAATCATGTGCAGCAGCTGATCGAGCTGGAGGGCGTGGGTCTGCGCCCAGAGCGCGGAGAACGCCGCATCGCCAAGGAGCGAGCGAGATCTGGCAAGCGAGGCCTGGATAACAGCCTGGTCCGCGAGCCAGACGGGCGTGCCCATGAAGAGCCGCAGCGCAGACGCCATCGCGAGCAATCGCGTGCTGTGTTCGGCCTGATCCTGGGCGAGCACGACTGCGGCGAGCCCCTCAAGGCTCGCGGTGACAAACAGGCGCGGGCCAACCGCGCGGGCTTTGCGCAGCGCCTCGGCCATCGCCGTGTACGACGCTGCCATGTCTCCCCGCGCTCGCTCGATCTTGCCCATCGTGATGAGTATTTCGGCCAGGCCGCCATCGGATTGCAGGCCGCGAAATACCGCTTCAGTCTCGCGAATAAGCGCCGCCGCCTCCGCGAGCTGATCTGCATAGTAGGCACTGAGCGCCAGCGTATGCAGCGTAAAACCGATCGCCCACGGCATGCCCAGCTCGCGCAGGACGAACAGGGCCGGCTCGCCATATTTCCGCACGCGAGCGGCATCGCCCTGGTCGCGGGCGACATCGGCGAGGCCGATATGTGCCAGCGCAACACACGCGCGGTCGCCGACAGATCGATGAAACGCCAGACTCCCTTCGAAGAGCGCGTTGGCCCGGGCGTAGTTGCCCTGCTCGCGCGTGACCAACCCGAGCTCGCGGAGCACCTGCCCAAACGCCTGCTGTGTGGCGTCGAGCGTGGTCGAACCCTTGGACAGATTGTGTCCCTGCGCGCGGTGCCACGCCAGCGTCCGCTCCAAGATCGCGGCGGCGCGTCCGTAGCTACCCTCGGCGCGTGCCTGTCGCGCGGTGTTGACCAGCAGGTGGAGTTAATCTCGGTCTGGCCCGACGCATCGTGGAGCGCCGCGCTTTGCTCAAACAGCCGCGTGGCCTCCGCGTAGTCCTGCTGGTCGGAGGCGAGCCAGGCGACCGCGTGCATGCCGCGCCGTCGCATCTCCTGCATCTCCAGATCCATCCTGGCCGGTTCGAGCGCCCGCAGCTGCTCGAGCCACGCTCGCCCCTCGCCGCCATAGCCATAGCTGCGCCAGAACTGCCATAGCGCCTCGGCCAGCTGGAGCCCAAACAGGCTCTCGCCGCTTTCGATCGCCCATGACAGCGCGGCGCGCACGTTGTCGTACTCGCGCTGCAGCCGCACGATCGCGGCGTCGAACGCCGCCGTCCCCCACTGCGCTGCCATCGACTGGGCCAGCGAGAGGTAGTAGCGGGCGTGGGACCGCTTGATCGCCTGCGCGGCGCCGCGCGCCATAAACTGCTCGAGCGCATATTCTCGCAGCGGTTCGAGCAGCACAAAGCGGGTTTCGTCTGCGTGCCGCGCTGCGGCCTGCGCGGCCGGCACCGCGCGGCGCACCAGCGATTTATCGATAAGCGCCTCCAGTTCAAGCGACGTCGCGCCCGTCACCTGCGTCGCAGCCGCCGCAGGCCAATCGCCGCGGAAGACGGCCAAGCGACAAAAGATCGAGCGCTCGTGCTCATGCAGATTCCACGAGTGATCGAACACCGCCCGCAGGCTGCGATGCCGCAGCGGCAGATCGCGCAGCGTCGTGCTGAACCGATCGAGGCTCTGGCGGATATCGCGCTCAATCTCGGGCAGCGGCATTGTGCGCGTGGCGGCGGCGGCGAGCTCGATCGCCAGTGGCACGCCGGCGATATGCTGACAAATATGGGCGATCGAGACCAGGGCCGCTTCATCGGGCAGCAGGCTCGGCTGCACCTGCTCCATACGCTGCACAAACAGCTGGATGGCGCTGTACCCTTTGAGCGACAGCGCGGCTGAACCGTGGTGATCTTCGGGCGGGTAGGCGAGGCCGTCAACATCGAACAGCCACTCGGCCTGGAGATACAGTCGCTCACGCGATGTCACCAGGATGGTGAGCTGCGGCGCTCGCGCCAGCATTGTCGCCACGAGCTCCGCCCCGCCATCGAGCAGATGCTCAACGAGAAGGCGGCCGGTGCGCCGGCGTGGAAGAGCACCCCCTCGTGGTTCGTGTGGGGCGAGCTCGATAAGAATATCCCGACGGCGGCGCACCGCTTCATGGCCGAGCGGGCCAAGGCGCGCGAGGCCCTTGAGGTGAAGGGTGCATCGCACGTCGTCTTCGTCTCCTACGCCGATACCGTCGCAGGTGTGATCCTGCGCGCGGCGAAGAGCACTAAGTAGCGGCGGGCGGCGCTGCCTGCGCGAGCCGTGGTGTGTTCGATGGCGATCTGTGGCTCAATCGCCTCTCATCGTCATCGTCGACGGTCGCTGGCGTTCCTAGTTTTGGTAAACAGTAATTAAGAGCGCAGCGAGGAGCGGCGCGCGCATCGTGCGTCGCCTCTCTCTGCCGGATTAGCAGATTGGAGGCCTTCCATGCCACCTGAACGAGAGTCGGCTCAGCCAGCGGCCGACGGCCCCGCCTTAAGCGCGCGGGCGATCCGTGGCCCATCGCCCCTGGTCGCCATCGACGACGAGCCGCCCAGGCTGATCGTCGACCCACCCCTCGCCGGGCCGCTGGCGACCGGCCGCGTCTATATTCAGTATCGCGCGGAGAACTTGCGCGTGATGCCGGTGTTCAGCAAGGGTGCCATCGACGTATCGCCGCGCATCGGCCACGTCCATATCACCGTCGGCGATCCGCCGTAGCACTTCGTCGATGCCAGCGGTGAGACGATCATCGTGGTCGGCCTGGAGCCTGGCCCGCACAAGGTGATAATTGAGCTCGCGGACCCCACGCACAAGGTGCTCGACGTTCAAACGGTGCGATTCACGCTGCCAGACAATAGCGGCGGAAATGAGAAGACCGCGCACGCCTCGGCGCAGCTCTTTGGAGATCGCGTATGACCCAACCACGTGCCGCGCAGCTTGTGTCCGTAAACGTCGGCTTACCACGCCGCATCGCATGGAAAGGTCGCTCGGTGCTCACCGGTATCTTCAAAGAGCCAGTATCCGGGCCGGTCATCGCGCGCCACCTGGATCTGGACGGCGACCGGCAGGCCGACCTCACCGTCCATGGCGGGGCGGATAAGGCGGTCTATGTCTATCCTGCCGAACACTATGACTTGTGGCGGCGTGAGTTGGCACCGATGGAGCTGACGTGGGGTATGTTTGGCGAGAATTTGACGACGCGAGGGTTGGATGAGGAAAGCGCGCTGATCGGCGAGCGGTTTCAGATCGGGACGGCCATATTCGTAGTGACGCAGCCGCGACAGCCTTGTTACAAGCTCGCCGTGCGCTTTGGCTGCGATGACATCTTGCGACGCTTTACACAGAACCGTCGCACAGGCTGGTATTTGGCGGTCGAGCGCGAGGGCGCACTGACAGCTGGCGATCCGATCATTCGGCTTGGTGGGCCAGCAGGAAGCCTGTCCGTCGCCGCCGTGGCCGAACTGCTGTTTGCGCGGCGGCCTGATAGCGACCAGTTGTGCGTGGCTGCGACGCTGCCGATGCTGCCGGAAAACGTGCGCCTGTTTTTTAAAGAGCAGCTCGTAGCACTGCGGTCGTTATAAGCCCGCTCGGCCACGTCCATATCACCGTCGGCGATCCGCCGTGACACTTCGCCGGCGCCAGTGGCGAGACGATCATCGTGGTAGGTCTAGAGCCCGGACCACACCAGGTGCTGATCGAGATAGGAGATCGTACATATGATGTGACTGAGCGCGCCGAGCACATCTCTCATAGGACGAAGGGAGAGTAGCATTATGAGCCAGTCGCTACCATTAGTGGCCGCGCTTTCTGTCGAAGGTGTTGTGACGCGACCGAGCCCGTTTGGAGTCGACGAGACGCTTGAGCGGCTGCAGGCATCGATCCAGGCGCACGGCCTGAACCTCTTCGCTCACATCGACCACAGCGCCGCCGCCGGGCAGGTCGGCCTGACGATGCAGGAGGCGCACGTCCTAATCTTTGGCAACCCGGCGTCTGGCACGCCGCTGATGGTCGCCTCGCCACTGCTCGCGCTCGATCTGCCGCTCAGGCTGCTGGTCTGGCAGGAAAGCGATCGCCGGGTGTGGGTGAGCTCGACGAGCGCCAGCTATTTGCAGGCGCGCTACGCCATTCCACTCGCCCTGATCGGCAACATCGCCGGGGCCGAAGCCCTGATCGAGCACACGCTTCAGCTCCCATGAGCAGTTGGTCCTGCGCGGACATCGCTCTGATCTCGGGAAGGTTAGCAGGTGGTGGGGTGGCCGCGTCGGCTCGCTACGCCGCTGGCCGTCGCGATGTGCGGAGCGTCCTGGGCGTGTTGGCATGCATGCGCGCGGCGCGCGAAGAGTTGAAATTCGGAGGCGGCATGTCGAATGTGGTACTCGGATTCGCGCTGCTGGCGGTCGTATTCACGGTCACGGCGCTCGCCTCGGGCATTGTGGCGCGGGCGCCGCTGTCGTTTCCCATGATCTTTCTCGGGCTTGGTCTGCTGCCTGGGCCGGGCGGACTGCATGCGATTGACATTGATGTCCACAGCCCCGTGCTCGAAGTTGTGGCGATCGTCAGCCTGACGCTCGTGCTGTTTCTTGATGCCGTCAACATGCAGGTGGCGGAGATCCGCCGCGACTGGACTAGTGTCATTTTTGGCGCTCGTTCCGGGGACCATGCTGACGATCGGCGGCATCGCGATCGCCGCCCTGCTCGTGCTCGGCGTCACGCCGCTCCAGGCCTGCCTGCTCGGTGCGATTCTCGCATCGACCGACCCGGTGGTCCTGCGCGATGTGATTAGCAACGTCCATATCCCGCGCTCGATCCGCCAGGCGCTCGGCGTCGAGGCTGGGATGAACGATATCGTCGTGCTGCCGGTTGTGCTCATCCTGATCGCGCTGATCGACGGGCACATCGGCGGCGCACAAGATTGGCTGCGCCTCGCAGCGCGGTTGCTGTTGCTCAGCCCGCTCGTGGGGCTGCTGATCGGCGTCGTCGGGGCGCGGCTGATCGGCAGCGCCGACGCCCGCTTTTCGATCAGCCGCTCATACCAGGCAATGTACGGCATTGGTCTGGTGCTGCTGGCCTACGCCGCTGGCGAGGTCGTACGGGGCGACGGCTTCATCGCTACATTTTTTGCGGGGTTCGCCGTGACGATCTCCAACGGTAAGCTCTGTAGCTGCTTTCTGGAATATGGCGAGACCACGGCGGAGATGGCGATGTTGCTCACCTTCATTCTGTTTGGCGCGGTGCTCTCTGGCTTGTTCGCGTCAGCACCGCTGATGCTGGCGCTCGGATTTGCGGTGATCGTGATTGTGCTCGTCCGTCCGCTGGCCCTCGGGCTGGTGCTCCAGCGGGCGAAGATGGGCATGGCGTCGCGGCTGTTCATCGGTTGGTTTGGGCCGCGCGGCCTCACCTCGCTGCTGCTGGTGCTGCTCGCGGTTCAGGCGGGGATTCCCGGTGCAACATATCTTCTGACGATCACGGGGGTTGTTGTGCTGGTCTCGGTTGTGGCGCATGGCGTGACGGCCACCCCGGTCTCGGCGTGGTACGTGCGGTACACGGCGAAAGCATCGGCTGCGCTGGCGGCGACCCGCACATCATACCTGGAAGAGCTGTTGGCTTCGGACGTGAGAGATGTATCGCAGACGTGAAGTGGGGACGCAGTCCATGCAACGTCGAGTGAGATCCGGTCGCATCCG
>JAYUUK010000516.1:0-7157 GCA_043754595.1 Roseiflexaceae bacterium
ATCCTGATCATCTCGTCCGCGTTGCTTGTACTGACTCACGCCGCTGCGAGTAGACGCCACGGTTCGACGTTTGTCCAATTGCGACCCGCGCAGAGTATAGATTGCATTGTTCGAGCAGGATTTTTCTTATGTCACGCGCAGCATACTCATCTGATAGTACGTTATCTGGTATTACGATCGCAGCTTGGCCTCCGTCTTTTAAGATTGTAAGAATGTGCTGTATAAAGTTAAGTTGCTTATTAGGTGTCTTTACTGTAAAGTCCTGGCGATCGGGAATATCCCCAGCTCCTTTTGTGCCGAAAGGTGGGTTTGTAAGGATGATGTCATAGTGAGTATCAATTGGGATTTCTGCAATGGAATCTCCTAAATGTATATCACTCTGAACACCATGCAGAAACAGGTTCATTAGTGCCAGTTTTCTAGTCTGATGTACAAGTTCAACTCCAGAAAACGTACTGAAACTAAAACGTTTCTTCTCTGTAGTTGATAAATGATTGCCTTCGTTTTGGCTTATCCATTCAATTGCGCCGATTAAAAACCCGCCTGTTCCGCAAGCAGGGTCATGTATAGTATAGTTGCGTGTCTTTAGAATGCTTGATTTTATACACGCTACAATTGTTCGAATAACTGATCTTGGCGTAAAGTACTGCCTAGCTCCTTTCTACTCAGCTGCACACTTCTGTAGTAGACCTTCATAGGTGTTTCCTGTTAAATCTACATCGATTGAAGACCAGTTCGTCTCATCAATTAACAGAATGAGTTTGCGAAGATTTGAGGATTCGCGGAATCTTGATATAGCTCCAAGGAAAACAGAGCCCAGGATTCCTTTCTGATTGCCCAACACTTGTAAGGTCTTTTGATAGTTTTCCAGTAGCTTGCTAGTGGCGCAATTGCGCAGAGTAGGCCAATTGTGTTCTTGAGGTAAGTGTAAACTTCTCTCGTGAGATATTTTCAAGAAGAGCACATAGGTTAATTGTTCGATATAGTCCGAGTAACCAATACCGTCATGTCTTAGTGTATTGCAGAAGTTCCACAGCTTCTGTACTACGTCAATATTTGTCATTCGACCTTCGATTATTAGTTCAAGTGCGAAATATACCTAAGCTGTGGATAATCTGACAGGCGCTGATTATACGAAAACCGGGTCTTTAGGAATTGCCATGGTTGACAAACTCGTTATTCTGTATCAGAAAGAACAAAAGAGTTCTTCTGCGTTTTTGGACCGATCGCTTTCGCGTATGGCTTTGTGATGCGGAAAAGCACAGTCACAGAACAGGTGTTTTCCACGGCTATTCCCAAAGGACCAAAAGCTATCACGCTGGTGGTCTAATACCGCCTGTCGCGATGTGATGAATGCGTAGTCTGCGTAGTCAGGGAACATGATGTATGTAGTACAACTGTACGGCAAACACTCAGCAATATAAAGCTACTTTGCGAACTCGTCAACTTTGGGTGTCAACGCAATATTATCGTTAACTTGGTTCTACAGGTCGCCTATAGAACGGTATGTGGCTGTTGCCTTCTCAGCGTCCAGCTAGAGATTGGGAATGTATGGCACCGATCGATTGCTGCCTGCTTTGCCCCCGCCCCCCTCACAAGCTTTTGCTCAAGCATAAAGGGGTGGTACACTTGTCACGTCTACCACCCCTTCCGATTGATGTGACTAGAACAAACGCTGCTGCTGGTATTCCAGCTTGACTGCTGCTTCTTTCTTGTCCGTCTTCTGGCTGGGCTCGTTCGGATGCTTCACCACCTTCTTGTTTTTAGCACAGATGTAGTCGATTACATGGCTCACTCGTTTCCATTCGGTTTCACTCAGTTCCATTACAATCCCCCGTCCTCGTGTTGCCGCCCACCCGTTGTTTTGACCTGAAGCGGAGCGGCTGCGCCGTTCGGTACGAGCTATCGCAGCACGCAGGGTGGTCACCCGCCAAGAGCGCGAAGCGTCCTGCTGCGTCCCCCGGCGGGAAGCCCGTAGGGTGCCGGGGGCAAAGCAGGATGGAACACTCTTGCGGAAGTGACGGTTCCTGCGGGTAGCGTATGCCGGACCCGAACAAGCGGACCGCGATGACAAAACCTCTGCTTGTTCGTGCTACAATGAGATACCACATCCGCCTGAGGAGGTCATCGCTATGCTGCGCCATGTTGTGCTGTTTCGAAAGCGCCCAGAGACGACCGAGGAGACTGTGCGGGAGATAATGGCCCGGCTTGAGGCACTCCAAGGCCAAATACCTGGCTTGACGTATATCCAGTGTTTTCGAGGTTTGCCGTCTGAGCGGCCGGTGGTGTACACCTTCATCCTTGATAGCACACTTGAGCGTGCCGACCAACTCTCCGGCTACCTCCAGCACCCAGCGCACGTTGCGGTGAATGAGTGGATGTCACCATACCTGGAGAACCGGGCGGTGGTCGATTATGAGGTGCCAGAGTAGCACTAAGGGGAGCGTAAGGGCACGACCGTTGACAGAGTAACAGGCGGAATGCTCTGTACACTCTTTTCGCTTTTCCAAGAAGAAGCCGGAGACCACCGAGGATCAACTCGCTGAGATCATGGCGCGGCTGGAGGCACTGCACGGGCAAATCCTCGGGCTGACGTTCATCAAATGCTACCGCGCGCTGCCCTCCGAGCACCCGGTGGTCTTCACGTTCCTGCTCGACAGCACGCTGGAGCGCGCCGATATGCTGCCCGGCTACATCACCCACCCAGCGCATGTCGCGGTCAACGAGTGGATGAGCCCCATGCTGGAGAGCCGCGCGGTCGTCGACTACGAGCTGCCAGCGGTATAGTAATCCTATACGATATAGACACGCGCGAAGCGCGAAGCGGGGGTTTTGGGGGCCGGGTACCCTCTGGGTGTCCCCGAGATGTCCCCCTTCCCTACACCATGAGGTTTGTTATAGAATTGCTATCAATTCCGTCGCCACGTATAATGAGCCGGAGCAGATTGTAGAAGGACATATATGGTCGTCGCCGACACCCCCGTCCGCGCCTCGCGCCGCGAGCTCATCCAGCGTCTCTCCAGCGCCATCCACCCATCTGGCGTGCTCCATCGCCCCGAGGAGCTGATGCTCTACGAGTACGATGGCAGCGCGCTCGATATGGCGACGCCGGATATCGTGACCGTGCCGGCAAGCACCGCCGAGGTGGCCAGCGTCGTGCGCATCGCCGCCGCAGCTGGCTGGCCAGTGGTGCCACGCGGGGCCGGCACCGGGCTCTCTGGCGGATCGATCGCCGCCGAGGGTGGCGTCGTGGTCTCGGTGTCGCGCCTGGCGCAGATCCTGTCGGTCGACCCGGTCAATCGGCTGGCGGTCGTCGGGCCAGGGGTGGTCAACGTCGAGCTGAGCGAGGCGACGGAGCGCTATGGGCTGCACTTCGCCCCTGACCCATCCTCGCAGAAGTCATCCACCATCGGCGGCAACGCGGCGGAGAACGCCGGCGGGCCGCACTGCCTCAAGCACGGCGTCACCACCAACCATATCGTCGCCGCCACCGCCGTGCTCTCCGATGGCTCGGCGGTGCGGCTCGGCGGCGCGGCCCCCGATGCCCCAGGCTACGATCTGCTCGGCGCGTTCGTCGGCAGCGAGGGCACGCTTGGCATGATCACCGAGCTGACGGTGCGACTCACGCCTAACCCTGAGCAGGTGCGGACCTACCTGGCGATCTACGACGACCTGGACGCCGCCGCCGATACTGTCTCGGCGATTATCGCTCAGGGCATTATCCCCGCCGCGCTGGAGATGCTCGAAGGAGTTGGCATCCGCGTCGTCGAGGAGTCGGTCCACGCTGGCTACCCCACCGACGCCCGCGCGGTGCTGCTGATCGAGATCGATGGCATGGCCGAGGAGCTCGATGAGCAGGAGCGGCGGATCGCGGCGATCTGCCAGCAGCACCGCGCCCGCGAGTTGCGCACCGCCAGAGACGAGGACCAGCGCAAGAAGCTCTGGGCCGGGCGCAAGGGCGCGCTCGCCGCCTGCGGCCGCATCAAACCCCACTACCATATCCAGGATGGGGTCGTGCCGCGATCGAAGCTGACCGAGGTGCTGCGCTTCACCGAGACGGTGGCCAAAAAGTACGATCTGATCATCGTCAATATCTTCCACGCCGGCGATGGCAACCTTCACCCGCTGCTGGTCTTCGACATCCGCGAGCCGGGGGTGCGCGAGCGCGCCGTGGCCGCCGGCGAGGAGATCCTCCGCGCCTGCGTCGCCGCCGGCGGGACGATCTCGGGCGAGCACGGCATCGGGCTTGAGAAGCGCGATTATATGGCGTGGGTGTTCGCCGAGGAGGATATCGAGGCGATGCTTGAGCTGCGCGCGGCGCTTGACCCGCTGGACATTATGAACCCGTGCAAGCAGCTGCCCACCGGCGCCTCCTGTGGCGATATCAAGCACGCCAAGGGCGCGGCGCGGGCCGTGGCGGCGGGCGCCTGGATCTAACGCGCATGAAACTGAGCCTGACATTCTTCGTGCGGGTTATCGGCATGGTGCTGCTCGGCTATCTCGGGTTTCGCCTCGGCGTGACCCTCTCCGGCGCGCCGCTCTCGGCCGACGAGTGGCGCGCCACGGCGCTGCTGATGCTCGCCGGCGCCGGCCTGGGTCTGCTCACTACCCCGCGCTGGACGATCGAGCCGTTGCGCGAGTACGAGCGCTATGTGCGCAGTATCTCGATCGTCGAGCTCACCGCTATCGTCTTTGGTATGCTGATCGGACTGCTGTTCGCCGCGCTGCTCACCGTGCCGCTCGCGCAGCTGCCAGCTCCATTTGGTCAGATTATGCCGGTGCTGGTGGCAGGCGCGCTGATCTACCTCAGCAGCTCGATCTTCTCGGCGCGCAAGACCGAGGTCGGCGATCTGCTGCGCACCAGCCGCACGCGCCCGTCGACGCTCGCGCCGATGCCGAGCGAGGGCGCGCCGCAGCCCAGGCGTATCCTGCTGGACACATCGGTGATCATCGATGGCCGCATCCCGCTGATGGTGCAGACCGGCTTTCTTGAGGCGACGCTGCTGGTGCCGAACTTTGTGCTGAGCGAGCTGCAGCTGCTCGCCGACTCGTCGGACGAGCTCAAGCGCGGCCGCGGTAAGCGCGGGCTGGACCTGCTCGCCACACTCCGCAAACAGGAGGGGATCGCCGTCGAGGTGATCAACGTTGACGTGCCAAATACGAACCTCGTCGATGAGAAGCTAGTGGTGCTCGCGCGGCAGTACCGCTGCCCGATCCTTACCAACGACGCAAACCTTGGCAGGGTCGCCGAGCTTCAGTCGGTTCGGGTGCTGAACATCAATCAGCTCGCCGACGCCATTCGCCCGCCGGTTGTCCCCGGCCAGGATCTCAGCGTCAAGATCCGCGATGTCGGCCGCGAGCGCGACCAGGGAATCTCGTTTCTGGACGACGGCACTATGGTGGTCGTCGAGGACGCCCGCGCGCTCGTCGGCGTCGATGTGACGGTGGTCGTCACCCGCGTCTACCAGACCCAGACCGGCCGGATCGTCTTCGCCCAGCTTCAGAGCCGCGCTGCGCTCCAGGAGACGGAGCGCTGACCATGACCCGCTAGCGCAGCCCCGAGATCCTCTACACGCGCTGGCGACGTGATGACGATGGGCTGAGCAACGCGGGGAGTTGGGGGCCGGGTACCCTCTGGGTGTCCCCGAGATCTCCCCCCTCCCCACTCTGATAGGATTGCTATAGTCAATCGTCGTCAATGCACTAGCGCTCGATGAGCCTCGGCGCGACGCTCACCAGCAGCAGCAGCGCCGCGTTGAGCAGCAGTAGCCCGCTCAGCCAGCGCGCCCGCCGTGTGCTATCCGGTGTCATCACAGCCCCCAGCGCCGGCAGCAGCCCGATCAGCGTCGCCAGCCGCAGCGCCGCCGCCGCCGCCGCGATGATCGTCAGCCAGATCGCGCCGCTCGCCGCAGCCCCGCTCATCCCGCCGAGCGCGCCCCAGAACCCGCTGAACGGCGGCAGCCCGCCGAGCGCCAGCAGCGCCAGCCCGGCCGTCAGCCGCCCTATCGAAGACCCAGACCGCTGCCACAGCGCCAGTCCGCCGGCGGCGAGCGCCCCGGCCAGCGCCAGCCCAACCACCGCCGCCACGAACAGCGTTCGCTGCCCCAGCAGCAGCAGCGGCAGCAGCGCCGCAAACTGTCCCAGCAGTAGCAGCGCCCCGCCCCGCCGTAGATCGCGCGTCAGCGCGCCGGCGATGCCGCACGCCAGCGTCGTCAGCGCGGCCAGCGCCGCCAGCGCGGGAGCCCAGGCCGCCGCGCTGCCCAGCGCCGCGCCGCCCAGCGCCTCGGTCACCAGCCGCGCCAGCCCGAGTCCGATGCCCGCCACCATCGCCGACCCGGCGAAGACGTCGGTCGCCCCGACCAGGTCGTCGCCCCGGCGCAGCAGCGGCAGCGCCAGCTTCGCCAGCAGCCCGCCGATGAGCAGCGCCACCCCGGCCAACAGCAGCGGCTCGCCGCCCGCCGCCCGCCCAAGCGCCCTGCCGAGCTCGCTATATAGCGTCGCGATCACCGCCTGCGTCCCCGCCGTCCGGTTGGTGGTCGCCGCGATGCCATAGGTCAGGCTCATGCCGTACAGCGTGGCGGCGCTCGCCAACGCCCCCGGCAGCGCCAGCCGCCGCGCCGCGCCGCTGCCAGACACCGCTATCGCCCCGAGCAACGCCAGCCACGCCAGCTCGATGGCAATGGCGGCGAAAATCAGCTCGCTCGCCCCCGCTAGCGCGCACAGCCCGAGCGTCGCCAGCACCAACAGCCCGTAGAACTCGCCAGGCCGCCCGATCGGCGCGTCGGCTAGCGCCACGCAGACCGCGAGCAGTGCCAGCAGTGGCAGAACCATGCGCGCGATCATCGTCTGCCCATCGATCGCAAACGCCCCGACCACCGGCTCGCCTGGCGCGCCGCCGGCCTGCAGATTGCGGCCGAGATTGATGAGCACATCCAGCGCGCCGCCGCGCGGCTCCGGCACGGTGAACAGCCATCCGCTCTGCACCAGCGCCACCGCCGCTACCAGCCCCAGCCCAACCGCGGCCAGCTGCCCAGCCGCCTGATTGCGCTCGAACACGCCATCGGGGGTCGTGTTGCGCCGCTCCAGCAGATCCGAGCCATACACCAGTATCGCCAGCACCAGCAGCAGCAGCTCGGGCAGCAGCCGGGGAACATCAC
>JAYUUK010000517.1:0-7154 GCA_043754595.1 Roseiflexaceae bacterium
GGTTGGGGCAACCAGCGTCACAGCATGAATGTATGTCGCTAAAAAGCGCAGCCGCTCGTCTTCGTGAACATAGCGATCGAACTTTGGTCGGCGGAGGACGGCATCGAGCTCATCGATGGTGACCTGTGAGGCCAGCACGGTACCCACAGACATCGCGCTGTCAAATGCCTTGCGTGGCACTGAGCGCGGCAAGAGCAGAGCACTGACGATCGTATTGGTATCGAGGACGATGCGCTGTCGCTCACTCGTCACGCAGGAGCCCCTCCAGCAGATCCGGAGTCAGCCCCCGCGCCTCGGCCGCTGCACCGATTTCGTCCATCGTCTCTCGCAGCGATTGTGGTGGCATCTCGGCCAATTCGCGGAAACGAAGCCGGAGCAGGAACTGGATCTTTTGTCGGTCGGTCGGAGAGGCGGCAAGATAGACGCGCGCTGTTACATCGTCTACTGGAATGCTGATCATCGTATCTGCCATCTCTGATCCTCCATTCGGTCGCGGTGGCGATGGTGTTGCAGCGTCATTATACACGGGGTCTCCAGTTCCCCATGCTAGCGGCTATTTCGATCTGGCGGCGAACCGTATCTAGCAGGAGTCATGGCATGGCGTTTCTCTCCGAGGCGGCCGTCGAGCAGGCACTCATCGAACAACTCCAATCCCTCGGCTACGCCTACGCCCGCGAGGATGTCATCGACCCCGATGGCAAGCACCCTGAGCGCAGTAGCCACGCCGAGGTTGTGCTTGTCGGCCGCTTGACCACCGCCGTCGCCCGCATCAACCCATCCATCCCCGCCGAGGCCCGGCAGGAAGCCATCCGCAAGGTCTTGCAGGCCGGCCTGCCCAACCTGCTCGAAGAAAACCGTCGCATCCACCGTCTGCTCACCGAGGGCGTCGATGTCGAGTATGAGGCGGCCGATGGCACGCTCACCGCTGGCAAGGTCTATCTGATCGACACCGCCAACCCGGAGCAGAACGATTGGCTGGTCGTCAACCAGTTCGTCGTCATCGGCAAATACGCCGGCACCAGCTACACCCGCCGCCCCGATCTCGTGCTGTTCGTGAATGGCCTGCCGCTCGCGGTCGTCGAGCTCAAAGCCCCCGGCAGCACCAGCGCATCGCTCAAAACCGCCTACAACCAGCTCCAAACCTACAAGCAGCAGATCCCGGCCCTGTTCGGCACCAACGCCCTGCTCGTCATCGGTGATGGCCTGTTCGCCCGCGTCGGCTCGCTCTCCGCCGATTTCGAGCGCTGCATGCCCTGGCGCACCACCGACGGCCAGGCCGTCGCGCCCAAAGGCAGCCCCGAGCTCACCACCCTGATCGAAGGTGTGTTCGAGCGTCGCCGCTTCCTGGAGCTGCTGGCCGACTTCACCGTCTTTGGCGAAGCCAGCGCCGGCCTGGTCAAAATCATCGCCGGCTACCACCAGTTCCACGCCGTCCGGCACGCCATCACATCGACCGTTCGCGCCAGCACGCTGGTCATCCAGGAAGACCCGGCGCTCTACAACCTGCCCGGCGTGAAAGAGCAAAAAGCCGGCGACAAGCGCGCCGGTGTGTTCTGGCACACCCAGGGTTCGGGCAAAAGCCTGCTCATGGCCTTCTACGCCGGCCAGCTCGTCAAACACCCGCAGATGCAGAACCCCACCCTGGTTGTGCTCACCGACCGCAACGACCTCGACGAGCAGCTTTTCGGCACTTTCTCCATGTGCCGCGATCTCATTCGTCAAACGCCGATCAAGGCCGAAAGCCGCGACGATCTCAAAACCCTGCTCAACCGCGCCTCCGGTGGCGTGATCTTCACCACCATCCAGAAGTTCGCCCCCGAAACCGGCACCAGCGTCTACCCCCAGCTCACCGATCGCCGCAACGTCGTGGTGATCGCCGACGAAGCCCACCGCAGCCAGTACGGTCTGCGCGCCAAAGTTGATGCAGACACCGGCGTGATCTCCTACGGCTTTGCCAAATACATGCGCGATGCCCTGCCCAACGCCTCGTTTATCGGCTTCACCGGCACCCCAATCGAAGCCACCGACGTCAACACCAAGGCGATCTTCGGCAACTACATCGACGTCTACGACATCACCCGCGCCGTCGAGGATGGCGCCACCGTCCCGATCTACTACGAAAGCCGCCTCGCCCGCATCGAGCTCGACGAAGCCGAAAAGCCCACGATTGACGCCGAGGTCGCAGCGCTCACCGAAGACGACGCCCAGGCCGAGCAGGAACGCCTGAAAGGCAAATGGGCCCGCGTCGAAGCGCTTGTTGGCAGCGACACGCGCCTGCGCCTGGTCGCCGACGATCTCGTGCAGCACTTCGAGGCCCGGCTTGTGGGTCTCCCCGGCAAAGCCATGATCGTCTGCATGAGCCGCCGCATCTGCGTCAAGTTCTATGACGCGATCGTTGCTCTGCGCCCCGAATGGCATAGCCCCGACGACACCGCCGGCACCATCAAAGTCGTCATGACCGGCGATGCCACCGATCTTCCCGCGTGGCAGCCGCATATCGGCAACAAGGCCCGCCGCGATCTGCTCGCCAAGCGCCTGCGCGACCCCAATGATCCGCTCAAGCTCGTCATCGTGCGCGACATGTGGCTCACCGGCTTCGACGCCCCCAGCCTGCACACCATGTACGTTGACAAGCCCATGCAAGGCCACGGCCTGATGCAAGCCATCGCCCGCGTCAACCGCGTCTTCCGCGACAAACCCGCCGGCCTGATTGTCGACTACATCGGCATCGCCCAGAATCTTAAATCCGCGCTCCAGCAATACTCCCAGCCCGACCAGCAGCAAACCGGCGTCGACGAAGCCCAGGCCGTTGCACTGCTCACCGAGCGTTACGAGATCGTGCGCGCCATGTACCACGGTTTTGACTACACCACCGCGCTCAACGGCACCCCCCAGCAGCGCCTGGCCATGATGGGCGGCGCGATCGAATGGGTGCTGGACATGCAGCAGCGTCTGGCCGCCCAGGAAACCACCGACGAAGGCAAAAAGCGCGCCCATCGCCGCTACCAGGATGCTGTACTCGCCCTCTCGCAGGCCTTCGCCCTCGCCAGCGCCAGCGACGAAGCCCGCCGCATCCGCGAAGAAGTCGGCTTCTTCCAAGCCATCCGCGCCGCCCTCGTCAAAAGCGAAGAGAGCAGCGGCGGCCGCGCCCTCGATCGCGACCTGGCCGTGCAACAGATCATCAGCCGCGCCGTCGTCTCCACCGAAATTGTCGACATCCTCAAAGCTGCCGGCATCACCTCGCCCGACATCTCGATCCTGTCGGATGCATTCCTGCAAGAAGTCCAGCAGTTCGAAAAGAAAAATCTCGCGCTTGAAGCCTTGCGCAAGCTCCTGGGCGACAGCATCCGCTCGCGCAGCAAAACCAACGTCGTCCAAACCAAGGCCTTCTCCGAGCGGCTCGAAGATGCCATCGCGCGCTACCACGCCAACGCCATCACCACCGCCGAAATCATGCAAGAGCTCATCGAGCTTGCCAAAGAGATTCGTACGGCCCGGCAGCGTGGCGAAGAGCAAGGGCTGTCCGAAGAAGAAATCGCCTTCTACGATGCCCTGGCCGAAAACCAGAGCGCCGTCGACGTCATGGGCGACGATAATCTCAAAGTCATTGCCCACGAGCTGCTCGTCAGCCTGCGGAACAACATCTCTGTCGATTGGGCGCAGCGCGACTCAGCTCGTGCCCGCATGCGCGTGCTCGTCAAACGCATCCTGCGCAAGTACGGCTACCCGCCGGATCTGCAGGACGCGGCGGTGCAGACCGTGCTCCAGCAAGCCGAGGCGCTCTCAGCGAGCTGGACATCTGCTAGATAACGCAAGCGGTGGCCTAAACCGGGGAAGAGGAAGATATGAGCTGGGCGACGTTCGCGATCGAGCGCTTACGGGCTGGCGAGACGGTACAGATCCGCCCGCAGGGCCATTCGATGCAGGGCAAAGTGAACGACGGCGCGCTGGTTACCCTCGTCCCATGTAGCGCCGAGACTCTGGTCGTCGGGGATATCGTGCTGGTGCGAGTCAGCGGGCGGGACTACCT
The DNA here is from genome assembly GCA_043754595.1 of Roseiflexaceae bacterium. Classification (GTDB taxonomy): domain Bacteria; phylum Chloroflexota; class Chloroflexia; order Chloroflexales; family Roseiflexaceae; genus JAYUUK01. The sequence goes on from JAYUUK010000517.1 coordinate 4,031, forward strand.
GCATCTGATCAAAGCCAAGGACACCAAGGGGCGATTTCAGATCGGGAACAATCGCGGCGGCATCAACGGCTGGGTCGGCCCGAACGCTATCTACGGCAAAGCCAGCGCCATTGAGTAGCGTGTGGTGCGTGATTTGTGCCGCCGCCAATGTGCAGCGGTGGAGGCGAGACCTTGCGGGTGTGCTAGCGATCGAGGCTGTGCGCGCGACATGCTGACACCCGCAAGGTCTGGCAGCGCGATATGGAAAGGATCAGTGATATGCCACCGCTCAGGTCGGTCGAGGCGATCGATGCCTATCTTGCGGGCATCGCCGTCAGCATATCGATGGCGACGTGCGACATTGATTTTGATTTCACACTCATCGACGTCGTGCGTCATGAAACTCCCTATCAAACCGTACGTGCCGGGCATCAGCGGTCGATCCTCCCGCCGCTCCCCGAGCTTCCCAGCAATGCCCTCACACGCCTGCCTTCGCTCGTCGATGGATTTGAAGCGTTGCTCAGTAGCTGGTTCACCAAGCACGAGCAATTGCTCTCGGTGATGCTCCGTGAACCGCAGCATGGATCCGATGATCAGGCGAGTTGGTATGGTGCGAAGCGTCAGATGCTGATCGCCGTGAGTGAGGTGAACGATGGAATCGTCCACGTTTTTGGCGACGCGGTCGAGCTGTATCGCTACAATGTCGATCTCGCGATCTACCACCAACGGAAGCAGGCCATACTCGATGAAGATCGCGTAGTGATCATTGGTGATGAAAAAGCCGCGATGTTGGTGCTCAGTATGTGGCAATAGCGGCCGATCATCGCCCATGGTGGCGGCAGTGGATATAATGCGAGACCCTACGGGCGTGCTGGTGATGGAGGCCGCGCTTGCGATACGGCAACCCATAGAGTCTGGCAGCGCGAGGCGGTGTACGGGCATGCTGCTCGAGATGTGCTCAGTCTTCTCCGCGGCGGGGCGATACGTAGCGCGCCACTCATAGCACAAGGCGCAAAGCGACCGAAGCAGAGTAAGCAAAAGGATAACGCAATGTGGCTTGTCTATTTCCGGTTCGATGATCGCGGTGAAGCCAAAACATTCCACGTTCGCACCGGGAGCAAAGCAGATGTCGATGGACTGCTCAGTCTCGCCGAGCGCCATGGGCTCACGCCGACGTCGAAGCTGGTGGAGTACGCAACATTTCTGGTGAGCGGGACGATCAAGCTCAAACCAATGATCGCGCCGAACTTTCACTTCTATCTGGATGAGGCATTCGCTGCGCGCTGGAAAGCGGCCGACCTCCAACTGCCGGCAGACCAGCAACTCGCAAAGCTGCCGGTGTTTGTGATTCGCGCGCAGCCCGACGAATCAACCTGAGCGATCGGGCGCCGCTGCACATCATTGACCACGCTTGTGAGCCTACATGGGCGGCGCGTCGGGCACAATCGTGTCGATGGTGACGCGCATGATCCCGCCTGGCGCCGCGCATGTCACCGTATCACCGACGACCGCGCCAAGAATTGCGCTGCCGATCGGAGTTTGCACCAAGATGGTCTTTGTGGTCGTTGCGCTTCGATTGTCGTTGGCTGCGATAAGGCGATAAAGAATTGGCTCGGGCTCGTCGTCGAAGCGGAGCGTCACCTGGCAGCCAACATGCACCGCATTTGAGTTGATGGTCTCTGTGACGCCAGTTGCAGTATAGGCGGGATCAGGGATAGCGCGACCAAGTGCGGTGCGCAGATACTGAATGACCCCAGGCGAATGCGCGTTGGCAGTCATGGTATGGCGTTGGCTCGAGGTCGCCCGCTCGACAAGCCGTTCGTGATACTCGCCGATCACCCGATCGATCGGATCGATGTCGGTGACCGCAAAAAAGCAATTGACCGAACCTCCAACGCTTGCGTAGCCACCACTCCGATGGTGTGGGTCAAACCCCTGGACCGTGACAACAAGATCGGCAGCATCGAGTACGGCAAACACATCATCGCCACCAGAGCGATCATGGACAACGTAGTTGACGCGTGTATCCCGCGATTTACTGTCATGGAGCACCAGCACCTCGATCATGCCAACGTTTAAGCGAATCATCGTGGGAAATAGCGAGACGCCCCAGCTCGCAGGTTTGAGGCGGTGCGCGATGGCGATCGAGTCGGCGAGACGGGTTAGGAAGCGCACGCGAAGATCAGGTTCAGGGATCAGGTACGCGAAAATGTCTGCGGCGACCGATTCGTCGTTGCGCATCGCGGCGCGTTCATCTGCCATGTCGTAGCTCCCGTTCTGCTCAACGGCAAACGCCGTGTACATCGTTGTCAAAAATGTTACTCGCGCGGCGTATTGACATCATTGGGTGCCTATAGCGGAGTGCAAAACGGTTGATCCACTCCGCCGCACGAGGCAGCGCAACCCCGTGCGCTCCTCTTCTCCGTTGTGCGCTCAACCGTTTTGCGTTTAGCTATATGGCTCGTGTGCGGACGCACGCGAAGCGCATGAGCGCGAGACCGATACACATGCGAATTATACCGCTATGAACGTCGGTGCGTGCGATTTCGCTACGTGCGCGATAGATGGGTAGAACAGCGCTGCTGCAGCTTGGAGAATCGCCACGCGATTTTTATTGTTATGCGAGCAACGACATCGATACATATTTTTGAAGGTGACATAATTGTTAGCAACGATGGCCCGAAATCGCTTCACAAGCCATATGCGACATGATATAGCAATCCTACGTGAGATCTAAAAAAGATGGTAAACTGTCTCGGAGGTTCGACACCTTAGCACATAACACACATTTGTTCGGATGTGGCATTTGGCTCTGGAATGCGGTAAACGACGATTGGCTGGTTCAGGGAAAACCGATACGATGGAGGTCTCACACTCATCGTTCGGAGGTCTCAATGAACCAGTCGACACGAGTATACGACATGGCCTCGGCCCTTGAAACGCTTGAACCCTGGCTTGCCGCCCGGGTTTGTGGTGTATGCGACCGATGCGGCGTGGGCTGAGCAGGCACGCACGCTCTTAGCCCGGCTCGATGCACATATTCCACAGACCCAGAACATTACCCTGCTTGCCGACCGGGCGTATGCCTCAGATCCGTTTCTCGCGTGTCTTGAGGAACTTGAATGGGGGTATGTTATTCGGTTAC